>CALBXO010000146.1 GCA_937890335.1 uncultured Pseudomonadota bacterium
CTAGCATTGATCGAATCGTCACGCTCCGAAGAACGCCTCGACGAACGCGGACGCTGGCGCTTGTGCAAGCTCCCCGACAGTCCCCATCTGGAGGACCGATCCCGCGTCCAGAACCACGACGCTGCCACCCAGCGCCCGCACATCGCGTACATCGTGGGTGACGACCAGCGCCGGGAGGCCGGTCTCCGAAAGAAGGCTCGCCAGCGACGCCCTCATCTCGCGTCTGGCGACGATGTCCAGCGCTGACATCGGTTCGTCCAGGAGGAGGCACGAGGGGGCGGCGGCCAGAGCCCGCGCCAGGGCGACCCGCTGCTGTTCTCCGCCGGACAGCGCACCTGGACGTCGGTGCGCCAACCCGCCAGCGCCAAGCTGCGCCAGGTACGCCGCCGCGCTGTCTTTGCCGTCCGCGCACCCAAATGCCACGTTCTCCAACGCGGTCATGTGCGGAAACAGACCAAAGCCCTGGGGCACGTAGCCGACACGCCGGAGATGCGCCGGGACGCAGGTCTTGTTCCCCGTATCCAACAGCACCCTCTCACCGACCCGAACGTGGCCGGTTACGGGCAGATCCGCGCCTGCCACGGCCCTGAGCACAGTTGTCTTGCCCGCGCCGTTGGCACCAAGGAGCACCACCACCTTTGACCCGGTGTCGACCCGCACATCCAGCGCCAGCGCGCCCAGCATGCCCCGCAAGTCAATACGCCAGCTCACGCACGCTCCTGCCGCAACACCGGCATCATCCGGACCGCCAGGAGTAGGACGAGCGCCGCACCCCCGAGCCAGATCGAGAGCGACCGGGCCAGCGCCACGTCGGCCTCCAGCGCGGTGAAGATCGCCAGCGGCATCGTCTGCGTCCGGCCCTGCAGGCTCCCAGCAAAGAGCAGCGTTGCCCCAAACTCCCCGACCGCCCGCGCCCAACACAGGCCCGCACCCGCCAGAAGTGACGGCATGGCGGCGGGCACGGCGATGCGAAGAAACGCGCGCCAGCGAGTGGCCCCCAACGTGCGCGCTACCAACAATGTGTCGCTGTCCACCCGGCGAAATCCAGCGGTCGCCGACTGCACAAAAAACGGCGCCGCCACGACCACCTGGGCGATCACGACCGCGGACGTAGTGAACGGTACCGACCAGCCCAGTGAGGCCAGCACACCCCCCACCCCGCTGCCCCGTCCATAGGCCTCCAGCAGCGCGACGCCCACCACCGCCGGCGGGACCACGATGGGCAGCGCCACCAGCGTCTCCACCACCCGCACCGGCCAACCCTGCGACCGCGCCAGCCACCACGACAGCGGCGTGCCGCCCGCCACAATGAGCAGCAGCGCGATCACACTGGTGCGCGCGCTGAGCCACGCCGCGTCCACCAGGGTGGGGTGGCCCAGCGCCGCGGCGAGCTCGCCGGGCGTGGAGGCACCAATCAGCATCACAAACGGCAGCAGGATCAGCGCCAACAGCGGTGCACCGAGCACCCAACCAAAGCGGGACGACCCAGTCATGGAGCCGCCCCAAATCCCGCGGAACCGAGCGCCCGGCGGCCCACATCGGACCGGAGCATTTCAATCCACGCCGTGGCAAGTTCAGGGTTTGGGCTGCCGACCACGCGCGCGACCGGATAGACAATCAGCGGCTGGAGTTGCGCCGGAATGGCGACCGCGCGGACACCGGATCGACCGCGAACGTCGCTGGCGTAGACCAGGGCCGCGTCCGCCTCGCCGAGGGCAACTTTGGCGAGCGCGAGCCGCACATTGGGCTCGCGGGACACGACCCGATCGCGGATCTCTTCCGCGAAGTCAGCGCCGCGGAGCCGCCCGGCCGCGTCAATCACAGCGTCCGCATACTGACCCGCCGGCACCGTCTGCGCGCCCAGCACGATGCGCTGCGCGCGCGGGAGGTCCACGAACCCGGACATCCCTGACTCGGGCACAGCCACGACCATCGTATTGCTCGCGAAAACAGCGGGGGACTCGACCAGACCTGCGCTCCGCAGCGCCTCCATATGCGCCGGGTTGGCGCTGGCGAAGACATCGGCGGGGGCGCCGCGCTCGATCTGCAACCGCAGAGTCTGGCTCCCCGCCGTATTGAGCCGCACGTCGACACCGGGATGCGCCGACTCGAACGTCGCCTCCAGGGAACCGAACGCGTCCGTCAGCGACGACGCCGCGAACACGTGCAGCTCCGTCCGGCTCTGGCATGCGCACAGCACCAGCAGCCCGAGCACCACCGCCAGGCGAATGGCGGCGTGCCGGAACCCACCGTACGAAGCCCCGCGTTGGCTGTGGCGAGCGTTCGCCGGCGCGGCGGGTTTGCGCCACTGCAGACTGCGAGCCACCACGGCATCTTGAAACTCGCCCACCGTCGCTGGCTCGGGGCACCGAGTGCGACAGGCAGCGGCGCAGATCGGCCGCGTGCGCTCAGCCACGGCCCACCTCAACCGCGTGCCCCGTCACCTCGACCCCGTACCCACCAAACGCCTCCGCCTCAGCGCGAAATGCGCGGGAGTCCAGCGCATCGAGGGCCCGGCGCAACGGGACGAGCTGGGTGGAGGACATGGGCATGCAGAGGTCGAATCGCTCCTCCGAAAGGGGGTGAAATTCAAGTCCAAACGCGGCGGCGGCGGCCTCGATGGTCACACCGACATCCGCCGCTCCCGTTGCCACAGCCCGGGCGACATCCAGGTGGCCACGACAGAGCGGACCTGCGGGTTCGACATCGACACCGCCGGCGCGCAGCGTCTCCTGCATCAAACTCCGCGCGCCGGCGCCCGGCTCGCGCCGCGCCACCCGAAGGCCCGCGCGCGCCAGATCCCCGGGCGCCAGTTGATGGGGGTTGTTCGGCCCCATCACCAATCCCTGCCTCCACGAGACCAGGTTCACCAGCAGCATCCTCTGCCCAGGAAAACGGGCCCGCACGGCCTGGGCGTTCCCTTCGCGGTAGTGGACACCCGCCACGTGCACCAGCCCCTCGCTCAGGAGTTCCAGCGCCCGCCCGCTCCCGCTCGGAATCCAACGCACATCTGACTCCTCGCCCACATGTCCAGCCAGGGTCGCGAGCACGGGGGCACAGCCGCTGATGAGCACGTTGCGCCGCAGCGAAGCCTCTCCCACGCGCGGCCGCGCCACGCCGCGCAGGCCCTCGGCGCTGACGATCACAGCGTCTGCGCCCCGGTACTGCGCCGGACTGACCCCGTGCGCGACCCAGCGCTCGCCCACCTGTCCGACAGCCACTCGCCCCGCCGGCAGCCCGCGCTGCGCCAACGTCACGGCCATATCGGCAGCGTGGCCCAGCTCAAACAGATCCTCCACCCGGCATCCAAGCGCCCGCGCCAGGCCGAGGGCCACCGTTGTGGACGGGCTCTGCCGGCCCGCTTCCACGGCTACCAGGGACTGGCGCGAGATCCCTACACGCGCGGCGAGCTCCTTCTGCGAAACTCCGCGCGCGGTCCTGATCCTGCGGACATGTACGATGTTCTGCACGGTGGACACGCCCAAAAGTCATGTATTAGCGACAAACAGTCAATAATTCACGACATCTAGACGCACAGCGCCTTGCGCGCCTCCTCGACCTGGCCGGCACCACGCCCCGGGAACCGGCCCCCAGCGTCACCGATCGGTCCAGGTTACGTGGCACAGCCGGTGCGGTCGGGTATGATGGGCGCGTGGCTGAAGGCTTTGATCTCATCGTGGTGGGCACCGGTTTTGCGTCGACGTTCTACCTGCGGGAAGCGTTGGCGCACCTGCCGCCGTCGGCCCGCGTGCTCGTCCTCGAGCGGGGTCAGCGGCGCACGCACGCGTGGCAGCTGGCAAACCCCAGCGCGCGGGAATCCGAGCGCAAACCCACGTTCACGAACCTGACCCCCGAAAAACCCTGGATCTTCACGCTGGGTTTTGGCGGCGGCTCCAACTGTTGGTGGGCCTGCACCCCTCGGTTCCTCCCGGCTGACTTCGCGATGAAGACGCGCTACGGCGTCGGTCACGATTGGCCGCTGTCCTACGACGACCTGGAGCCGTTCTATTGCGAGGCCGAGGCGGCGATGTCCGTCGCCGGGTCCGACGCCCACTCGCCCGTGCCGCGCAGCAAGCCGTTTCCGCTGCCCCCGCATCGGCTCAGCGAACCGGATCTGCGGCTGCTCAAGGCGTTTCCGGACCAGTTCACGGTGCAGCCGACGGCACGTCCCACACAGGCCGTCGGCGACCGCCCGGCGTGCTGCAACAATGGCGTGTGTGCGCTGTGTCCCATCGACTCGAAGTTCACGGTGCAGAACACGATGGCGCAGGTCTACGAGGACCCCCGGGTGGAGGTCCGTTTTGGGGCGAGGGTCCAACGTGTGGACATCGCCGACGACGTGGCCCGCGGCGTGGATTATGTGGCGAAGGGCGTGGAGATGTCGTCGCTCGGTGGCTTTGTCGCGGTCGGCGCGAACGCGATCTTCAACCCCCATATCCTCCAGCGCTCAGGGGTGTCGCACCCCGTGCTGGGCAAGCGGCTCGGCGAGCAGGTCTCGGTGAATGTAGACATCCTGCTGGACGGGCTCGACAACTTTCAGGGGAGCACGAGCATCACCGGCCACGGCTACATGCTCTACGACGGCGAACACCGTCGGGAACGAGGCGCAGCACTCATCGAGACGCTCAACCGCCGCCTGCTGCGGCCCGAACGGGGCAAGTGGCGCCAGAGGATGCTGCTCAAGATCATCGTGGAGGACCTGCCCCACGAGGACAGCGAGGTCAGGCCCAACGCGGACCGGCCCGACGTGCCCGACGTGCGGTTTGGCGGCTGGACGCCCTACGCGCAGAAGACACTCACGGAGCTGCCGCGGCTGCTCGGCAAGGTGCTCGCGCCGCTGCCGGTGGAGCGCGCCTCGATCCTGAACCGCCGGAACCCGAGTGAGAGTCACGTCATCGGCACGGTAATGATGGGAGAGGACCCGGAGACGAGCGTGGTGGACCGGCACTTGCGGCATCATCGCGTCCGGAATCTTGCGGTGCTCGGCGCCAGCGCCTACCCGACGGCGTCTCCGTCCAACCCGACGCTCACGCTGTCCGCCCTGTCCATCTGGGCGGCGCGCCACACCTTCTCCGCCGCCTGATGCGAACCCGAGTCCTCGTCGCCACCGCCCTCCTGCTCGCCGTCGCCGGCTGCCTTGTCCACACGGCGTTCGGCTACTCTGCGTACGATCTATCCGGGCACGCCCTGGGCTCGGACGACGCCTGGATTTCGTACCGCTACGCCTGGAACCTGGCCAACGGACAGGGCCTGGTTTTCAACCCGGGCGAGCTCGTCGAGGGGTTCAGCAATCTGCTGTATGTGCTGGTTCTGGCCGGCGTGTTCGCGGTGGCGCCGGCGGTGGACATCTACCTGGTCAGCGTGTTCCTGAACACCGCTGCGGTCGTGGCCGGGGGCCTGGCGCTGTTCCGTTTTGCGGCGCGCGAGCTCGACAACCGCAGCGCGCTGATGGCGGTGTTCCTGTTTGCCCTCTCGCCCATGATCTGGCTTTGGGCGTCCTCGGGGCTCGAGACCACCGTCGTGGTCCTGTGTCAGCTCGGGATCTGGTTCGCCGTGGAGCGGGTGCGTCAGAACGCGGACCCGCGCGGCCTGGCCGTGCTCGCGGCCTGGTGCATCGCGCTGATCTTTCTGCGCGCCGACGGCTTCCTGACCCCGCTGGCCGCGGTGCTCTACCTGGGCCTGCATCGTCGCGCACGACCGGCGCTCATCACCTTCTCGGCGATCGTCTGCGCGGAGCTCGCGCTGACCTCCTTCCGCCTGCTCTACTACGGCTATCCGCTGCCGAACACCTATTACGCGAAGGTGAGCGGGCCGCTGCTCGAGCGCGTTGCAGACGGGGCGCAGAAGCTTGCGCAGGTCGCCATGTCCACCGGTATGCTCGCGGCGCTGCTCGCGATTGTCATCGGCGTCGCGTGGCTCCTCCGCTCTCGCGCAAGGGAGGGGCTGCGCTTCAGCCTGCTCTTTCCGGTGCTCTGGCTCGGCTACTGGCTCTTCATCGGCGGCGACCACTTCTTTGAGCGGTTCCTGCTCATCGTGTTTCCCATGGGGGCGATGGTGGTGTTGCGGCAGCTGCACGCCGGAGGGGTCAAGGGGCAGGCCTGGGCGTTTGTCTGCGTCCTGCTCCTCGGCATGCAATTGGGTCCGCTGGCGATAGACCCTCGGTGCAAATACGTCGGGGAGAAGTACGACCGCTGGGTGGTGCTGGGCGAGTATGTGGGCAGGACCTACCCGGGCCGGCGGTTGGCGACGGACGCGGCCGGAAAACTTCCGTATTTCTCGGGCCTGTACACCATCGACACGCTCGGCCTCAACGACACGCACATCGCCCGGGTGCCGGTGGACACGTTCCGCAGCGGCCACAGCAAACACGACGCGCCGTACGTGCTCAGCAAGCAGCCCGACCTGATTGCGGGCTGGATCGAGCCGAGCCTGGACCTGCGCTACGGCATGGACCGAACCCTCTACAAACCGGCGGGCTACCGCGTGACACACCTGGTCAACACCAGCGCCCGGCGGGCGGAACCCAACATCGTGAACACCCGCGGAAAGACGCGCAGGGACATCGCGCTGCTCATCGCCTCGGGCTACCAATACGCTGTTCTGGTGCGGGGTCCGGCGCCCGGGGATCCGGACTACGCGGCCAACCCTGAGGGAACAAAATGAGCGACCTGACGCGCAGGGCTTTTGTGGGGGCCGGGGTCGTGGGCGCTGCGGGTCTGGCGATCGGTGTGGCCATCGTACTGGACGGGCCCGCCGACGACGAGCGTGCCGACAGCTCGCCACACAAGCCGCCGCAGCCACCCCCGGACCCCCGGATCGCGTCCCTGGAGGCCGAGATCAGCGCCCATTTCGACTACCTGAAGCTCGGCGACGACACCGTCGCCACCTTCGTGGCGGCACACCTGAGCGCGATGGAGCGGAAACCGCCGTCCTACGAGACCAACGCGCTGCCCGAGCAGTTCCTGCTCTCCACGGATTTTTTCCGGCACGGGGCGGACATGAGCCGGCAGGTGCTCTTCGTCGCCTATTTCGACCCGTATTGGAGCCCCTGCTACGACCCGATGAAGTTGGTCTGATCAGCGCGGTCAGGCGGGCCGCTCCTCGCGACCGTCGGCATGGATGGCAAACCGGCCGGCATCACGGGGGTGCACCGGCGCGCTGGAGTCCCAGTTCCACGGACCAAAACCCTTGCTGCGGTAGTCCGTGAACGCCTGCTGCAGCTCCTCCCGCGTGTTCATCACAAACGGGCCATAATGGGCGACGGGCTCGCCCAACGGGCGACCCTGAAGGATGAGAACCTCTGCCGCCTCAGCGCCGGCCGTCAGGACCAGCTCAGCGTCCGCGCGCACCCTCGCTCCGCGACCGGAGGTCACGGTCTGGTCGGCGACCTGCACACCATCGCCGGCAAAAACGTAGACCGTTCGGTTTGTCTCCGCCGCGGTCGGTGGCGCCGTCCAGACGGCGCCGGCCTCCATCTTCAATGTCCAGATCCCGATGTCCGCGCCCGGCTGGCTGGCGAAGGAATCCGGCGGCGGACTCGGCGCTGATTCGCCCCCGAACGACCCGGCTGCCACCACGACGGACGTGCTGCGCCCATTCTCATCCGTGACCGTCACCCGCGGGATGGTCTCGCTCCACAACATGGTGAAATGCGCGGGCACATACTTGCTGGCCTTGGGCAGGTTCAACCAGATCTGGAACAGCTCGCCGGTGTTCGGCCCCTCGGGGTCCAATAGCGGAAACATCTCGCTGTGCTCGACGCCGCCGCCGGCGGTCATCCACTGCACGTCTCCCTGTCCAAAGCGCGCCGTCGCGCCCATGGAGTCCGCGTGGTCGATGAAGCCCTGCCGCGCCACCGTGACCGTCTCGAACCCGCGGTGCGGGTGGCGCGGGAAACCTGGGACCGTGTCCCCGTGGTACATCCGCCATCCGTCTTTGAGCGTGAAGTCCTGGCCGATGGGTCGCCCGCGCAGCAGCGCCGGGTCCGGCCCCATGCCCTCGGTGCCCGCTGGGTACTCGTCCAGGTGGTGTACGCAGAACAGGAACGGGTCGAAGGTCTTCCAGGGGAACCCCAAGGGAAACGTCTCGACGACAACAGGCTTACTCATGATCTCCTCCGGGCAACTCGTTTCGCTGGCACACAACCTCGACACGCCGCAGGCAGGGACCACCCCCACAGATGGAACACTCCGTTCCAATTGCGGAGCCTATGGCTGCGCCGCGTCCACCCATTGCAGCCCGGTGACAGCGACCAATACATCAGGCGAGAGGCTGACCAGGAATCCCCGCTTGCCCCCGTTGATGAACACCAGCGGCAGCTGCGCGATGGTGCGCTCAGCGTAGATCGGCATCGCGGTTCGAAGTCCAAACGGAGAGGTGCCCCCAACCTGGTATCCGGAGTGTTTCTCGGCACGATCCGGGCGGCAGGGTGTTACCTTGCGGACACCAATCTCGCGGGCGAGCACCCCGGTCGCGACTTCACAATCGCCGTGCATCAGGACCACCAATGGCACCCCGGCGTCATCCTCCATCACGAGCGTCTTGATGACCGCGTGCTCGTCCACGCCGAGCGCCGCAGACGACACCGAGGTCCCTCCGCGTTCCTCGTAGGCGTAGAGATGCGGCGAAAACTCGGCCCCCGCGGCGCGCAGCGCACGCACCCCAGCGGTGACCGGCATCTTCAGCTTCTTCTTTGCCATCCTGACCTCCGACGTGCGGAGCATAGTCCTCACCGGCGCGGAAGCAACCGCAGCACTTGCGCCAGCGAGCCGTTCACAGTACCTGCCAATCCTACCCGCCGAGGAGGTACACCATGACCGATTACGCAGCCGAGGAGCCCCACGGCCCGCTCGTGGCCTGTTTTGACAACGTCTGGACGGTGACAGGCTCCGTCGTAATGATGCCGCTGATGCGGCTGCCCCGAAACATGGTCGTCCTGCGCCACGACGACGAACTGACGCTCATCAACGCAGTGCGTCTGTCCGCAGGTGGGATGGAGGCGCTGACAGCGCTCGGGAAGATAAAAAACGTCGTGCGCATCGGTATGCACGGCATGGACGACGCCTGGTACGTGGGGGAGCACGGCGCGACCCTCTGGGCGCCGGAGGGCATGACCCACGCCAGAAACCAGAAGACCGCCCAGGTCCTGGCGGCGGACAACCTGCCCTTGCCGGGGCTGACGCTGTTCTCGTTCGGGCTCACCAAGAGCCCCGAGGCCGCGTTGGTCTACGACGTGGACGGAGGGCTGCTCATCACCTGCGACAGCGTCCAGAACTGGGTCGACACCGAGGGCTGCTCGCTCCCCGCCAAGGCGGTGACGCACCTGATGGGCTTTGTGAAGCCCGCCCAGATCGGCCCGCCCTGGCGCAAGGTGATGACGCCAAAGGGAGGCTCCCTCAAGCCCGATTTCCAACGGCTGGTGGAGCTGGAATTCCGCCACCTCATCGGCGGCCATGGCGCTCTGTTACGGGACAGCGCCAAGGAGAATCTTCAGGTGAGCATCGACCGCGAGTTCTGACCGCATCCGGCGCCGGCTGCGAACGCAAAGGCGCGGTCGAGGAGTGCACGGGCTGCGGGCAAGTGACGGTGCGCGCAACGCATGCGCTGGTCAAGGCGCCTGGAGCGTCGGTCCGGCCTCGTGCAATACCAGCCGCGTCGGTGCTCCCTGCGCTACCGGCCCCGCCGGTGGTCCCGACGCTTCTCTGACAGGTCCAACAGCTGGCGCCGCGCGGCGTTGAAGCTGTCGCGGATGGCCACGTGAAGGTCCTCGTGCGCGGCGTTCTGGGCCGGGTCGCGCGTGACGGCGATCTCGTGGCCGGGGACCGTGAGATCAATCGCCACGTGGTAGTGTTTTCCGTGCTTCTGGTTGCGGTGTGGGGTCTCGACGACGACGCGGCAGGACGTGATTCGATCGTGCACCTCATCCAGCTTCTGCGCATACCGTTTGATGTCTTCCTCAACGGCGGGCGTTGGCGAAAAGTCCTTCCAGGTGATCTGCAATGGAATCTGCATGGGTACCTCCGTAGGGGTTGGTGCAGCATGGCGCCGCGAAAACCTCAAACGCAAGCCGCGTGCCAGCAACCCGAGCATCCAGGGCCGACCCATTTCCGCCGCTCGACCCTCAAGTTGAGCGGCCTACACCTCGATAGCCACCCACTGGATACCGCCTGGGCGAGGCGGATCTGCGGATGTTTTTATTGGGATACAAACCGTGAGAAAAACCTTTGTTCTCGTCTCGTTCCTCCTCGCAGCCACGCTGCTCTCCGCTTGCTACGAAGACCCCGCACCGCCGGACCTGAGCGCCGACGAGGCGTTGGACACAACCGCCACTGCGCTGGACGAAGCCTGCTACGGCAGCTGCGCCGAGCGCGCCGCCGCTCGGTACGACGAGTGTCGTGCGCGGGGTAACTCCCAGGCTCGCTGCGGCCAGTTGATCTACACCGGCTGGCGTAGCTGCAACGACCAATGCGACCAACCCGACAGCTGCGAAGAGACGTGCCAGGCCCGCGGCGATGTGGCCCTGCGCGCATGCCTGCGACGGGGACTCAGCCGCTCCAGATGCGAGCTGCGGTCCCGGCGATTGGTCGCGCAATGCACCCAGCAGGTCTGCGAAGAACGGGTGGACATTCCGCCTTGCGCTCGCCGCTGCCAGACCCGCGCCTACAAGACGCTGCGCCGCTGCCTGCGACGCGGCGGGCACCCCAACATCTGCGGCCGCTACGCCGGCGCTCACTTTGACACGTGCGTGCAGCGCACCTGCGAGATCCCCAGCTGTGACGAGATCAGCTGTCCGGACGGTCACCAATGCGTCATGGACGAACAGGGTCCCGCGTGCGTCGCCGACCCGGAGCCGGTCCGTTGCGAGCAGGTCCGCTGCGCCGAAGGTACGCACTGCGAGATGCTCGACGACGGCCCACAGTGCGTCGAAGACCGGCCCACCCCCACCTGTGAGAACGTGGACTGCCCAGAGCGCCACCGCTGCGAGATGCAGGAGGGCCAGCCGGTCTGCCTGCCCAACACGCCGACCTGCGACGACGTGGCCTGCCCGGACGAGCACCACTGCGAGATGCAGGACGGCCAGACGTTCTGCGTACCGGACCGCGTGCCCAGCTGTGAGGAGCGCTGCGACCGCGCCGCCGGCGCCGTCTACGCCGAGTGCGTCGAGCGCGGCGAGGCCCCCGACCACTGCCGGCGTCTGGCCCAGGAGCACGCCGACCGCTGCGTCTCCGACTGCCCGCGGCCGCCGGAGACCTGCGACAATGTGCAATGCCCCGACGAGCACAGCTGCCAGGTCGTGGACGGTGCCGCGGTGTGCGTCCCCGAGCGTGTCGAGCCCACCTGTGGGAACACGCATTGCCCCGACAGGCACCACTGCCATGAGACGGACAACGGCCCCGTCTGCGCCCGTGACCACGGCTGCGAAGACACCATCTGCCCCGACGGCAACAGCTGCCGTGAGATCGAGGGCATCGCACAATGCTTCGGAGATGAGCCCACCTGCCTGCAGCTGTGCCACCGCAGGTCCCAGGCGCGCCTCTACGTCTGCGTCCACCACGAGCGGCGCGATGAGGCCGAGTGCCTGGAGGAGTCCAGCCATCTGCGTGCCCGCTGCGCCGACGCCTGCGACCGCCCGGAGCCCTCGTGTGACAACGTGGTCTGTGGCGACGGCGAGGTCTGCGAGATCCGCGACGGGCAGACCGCCTGCGTGGCCGAGGGGCCCAATTGCGGGAACACGCACTGCCCGGACCGCCACCACTGCCACGAGACCGGCAACGGTCCCGTCTGTGCCCGCGACCACGGCTGTGAGGACACCACCTGCCCCGACGGTTGGTCCTGCGACGAGATCGACGGCATCGCGCAGTGCTTCGACAATGACCCCACCTGCCTGCAGTGGTGCTACCGCACCCGCGAAGCCCGCTTCTACAACTGCGTGCACCACGATCGGCGCGACGCCGACGCGTGCGCCGCGGAGGCCGACTCACAGCGCGCCGAATGCGCCAATCACTGTGGCTAGGTGGGTGGTGTCGAACGGCCCTTGGCGGAT
>CALBXO010000147.1 GCA_937890335.1 uncultured Pseudomonadota bacterium
CCGTTGTCGGTGTCGGCGTCCTTGTTGTAGTTGTACGCCGCCGCGTTGGTGCAGCCGCCCGCAAAGTTGCAGCTGACCGACCCGTTTCCGGGGTTGGCGATGATCGAGAACCGCAGGTTGTCGCCGTCGGCATCCGTTCCGCGCAGCGTGACATCGACCGCCGTATTCTCGTCTGTCGATGCCGAGACCGCGGTCGCCACGGGCGCCCGGTTGTCTTGTGCATAGGCTGGGTGAGCGACCATCGCGACGGCTGCCGAGGCAACCACGACCGTGCGTAAGAGTCTCAAAACGACCTCCAGGATACTGGTGGCCATAGACTAGCAAAACCCGGCAGCGAAACGCGAATCGATTTTCGTGTTTCATTCCGGTTGTGGCGGGTTCGGCTCGGCTGACGGTCGATGAAACCCGGTCGCGTGCCAGCCTGCAGCGATGGACTCGTCCTAGCGTGCGATCAGGTGAAGATCGGTCCTCGGTGACTTGAACAGGGCTGCGGCGGCCTCGGACCAGGGTTGGCCGCCTTTAACCTGTGTCTTCTCACCGCTGAGTCCAACAACGACCACGGTGACGATCTTGGGTGGTTTGATGAACAGCTGGAGGTTGCGAAGAAACGCGTGGCGATCTGCCATCTGGCATTTGCACGAGGTCATCGCGCTCGGGATGCGATCGGCGAGCAGCGTGCAGCGTGTCTCGGGCGTGGCGGTCGAGAAGGCTTCGAGGACGTCAGACATCGGCGCGCAACCTTTCATCGCCTCCCGCATATAGGGCGCCGCGGTCTGCCACGGCATCTGATCGAGGCCCGTCGGGTCCGGTGGTGCCGGGATGGGGTACGCGGTGGTGTCGAACGCAAGCGCGACCTTCTTGTGGCCGGCGGAGCGGAAGATCTCCAGGGCCTCGGCCACCTCTCGGACCGGGCGGGTGCCCTCCACGGCGAGGACGGGCAAATCGACCGTGTTGGCGGCCGCCGCGGCGCGGATGGTCTCCGGATGGAAGCTGCTGTCCTTGTCGTTGTCCCGGAAGCGCGCCTTCCGGCCACCGATGCTGGCGCGGTCTGGCACCTCCGTGCTGTGGTCGTTCCACAGGAAGACCGCGGTGGACTCCGGCGCTGAAAATGGCACGGCGATCCGCGGCAGCTCCACCGCGCCGGCGAGCCGTGCGGCCGGAACATCGGCTTCGATTTTGGCGCGGCACAGGGTCAGCACCCACGTCTTGAGCTGGGATTCATGCTGCGCGTCGCAGGCTGCGACGGAGGCGGTGTCCCAGGTGCCGAAACTTGCGTCGCGGATCGCGGCGTTGTCTCGATCCGGGATGCCAGCCGGGGCCTCGACGGGCACCGAGCCGGCGTCCGGGGCCATCTGCACCGGCGGCGCTTCCAAGGACTCGGGAGTCGCCACCCCAGCGCCGTCGGGCGCCGCTGGCGACGGTGCAGCGGGCGCGGGCGGGTCCGGTTTGCAGGCGCACAGGACGGCGAGCAGCAGGAGGGCAGGGGTCCGCGTCATGGTGTCTCGGTGGGTGGCTTGCGGAACGACTCGACGGTCGCCCGCATCTGCGCTTTGAGGGCCTCATCCTGCTCGCGCCCGGCGGCGGCGTCGAGGAGCTCCGCCAGTTTGCCCGCGTGGCCGGTCGCCACGATGTGGGCCGGCGGCGTCTGGTCTGTGGGTGCGAGCACAGGCGCACCGCCAGCGAGCTGGATGGCCCGTGTGTAGGACCGGGCGAACCATGCGTGTGCGGCGGTTCGTTGGGGCAGGTCTCCGTGTTCGAGGAATGCGCCCATGCCGCGCGCGCACAGGCCCGCGAGCGCGGATCCCATCCGCGCGTTGCGGTCGTAGGCTTCCACAAACTCCACATCCGCTGGCATGGCGGCCCCGTCGTCGGTGTCTGCCTCGGTCTTGAGCTGCCAGAACCGGGTCAGATTCTTGTCGATGAGGTCCAGGCCGGCGCCAAATCCTCTGTCCAGGGCCGAGACCACTGCGGCCGCGTCCTTTTGGGACACCGCCTCGGGCAAGGTCCGGATGACCACCACGAGCAGGGCCCCGAGCGCGTCGGTCTGGTCCGCTGCCAGTCCGGTTTTCGGCAGCGCAGCGCGCGCCGTGGCGACCTCCTCCTGCAGCGCGCGCAGGTCGTCACGCCCGCCGTTGGGAAACAGCGTCTCCAGCGTCGTGGCCAGCGGCGCGCCGAACGACGACACGGGCGGGGGAGCAGTCGAGGTGGGGGGAGCCTGCACGGGTGCCAGTGCCGGGCCCTGCGCCGCGGTTGGAGCAGGTGGGTCCGATTTGCAGGCACATAGGCCCACCGTCAGGAGGATGGCGCCGAGCCACCGAAGCAGCAGAATGGGAGACCGCATCATGTGGGTATCCTCCCCCGGGTTGGGGGGCGCTGCAAGACCGGTCGACACGACTCGACGGCTTGTGCCACAAATGGGCCCGTGACGCGTATCGCCATCCTCCTTGTCCTCCTCGCCGGTTGCGCGACGGCACCTGCGGCTCGGCCGGAGGGGCCGCCGGTAGACGTGCAGTTTGACTCCAACCCGCAGACGGCGGTGGTGCTGGTAGATGACCGCATCGCCTGCCGAAGCACGCCATGCTCGGCGTCCGTGCCCGCGGGTCCACGCGAGGTGACGTTCCTCCTGGAGCGACACGCTCCCCGGACCGCGATCGTGGATGTCGTCGCTGGGGCGGAGGAGCCCGCCGCGATCACCTGGGAGCTGACCCCCAAATTCGCGCTGTTGTCCGTGACGAGCGAACCGTCAGGGCTTCCCGTTACGGTCGGTGGCCGCGCGCTGGGGCGCACACCGCTGCGTCGAGTCGCCGTAGACCCTGGCTCGTTGTTGGTCCGCACGGCAGACCCCTGCCACGATCCGGGAGCGCGCCAGGTGGAGGTTGCCGCGGGGGAGCACCTGGAGCTGAAGCTGACCGCTCCGAGGATCCGCTACGACCTCCAGTTTGAGGCCATCGTCGCTGGCAAGGCTGTCCCTGCCGAGGCGTTTCTCGACGGTGCGCCGCTGGGTCCGGTGCCCGGTCGTCTGGAGATTCCTGGCTGCAGCAAATGGCTGCGGATCGCGTCGAGTGGCGCGGAGGCGGTTCTCCCGGTGGCGAGTCTGGCGCAGGCCAAAGGCCGGCACCGTGTGACATTGACCCAGGGCGCGGTGGGGTTGTCGTTCCGGGTGATCGCGCCAGGCACGTTCAAGATGGGGTCACCGCCGGGTGCTGTGGGTCGGCAAGCCGATGAGGTTCTGCACAACGTGACCATCAGCCGCGCGTTTGCGATGCAGGATGCGGAGACGAGCCGCCAGCAGTGGACCGAGCTGATGGGCACATCGCCGGGCGACGCGGGCTGCGCCAACTGCCCCGTGACAGACGTGTCCTTTGCCGAGGCGGCGGCATTCGCCAACGCGATGTCCGGCCGCGCCGGACTGCCGGCCTGCTACGATCTGGCGGCATGCACAGGCACGCCGGGCACCGACTACCTGTGCTCTGCCCCGGTCCGATCCGCCGCCATCGACTGCGCAGGCTACCGGCTGCCGACCGAAGCCGAGTGGGAGTACGCGGCGAAAGCGGGCTCCAAACCGGCTCCCTCGCTGGTCAGCGTGGCCTGGTTTGCGCCCAATTCGGACGGACGGCTTCACGAGATCCGTACGAAGAACCCCAACGCCTGGGGCCTGCACGACCTGCTCGGCAACGCGTTTGAGTGGACGCAGGACTGGTCTGCCCCGTACGGGTCAGGCGCGGCGACGGACCCGACGGGCCCACCCGGTGGCAAGGTTCGCGCGGTGCGGGGCGGCTGCTTCAGTTATCCGGCGACGCTGGTGCGTGCGGCGTACCGGGACGCGGCCGCACCCGACCAACGCCTGCCTCGGCTCGGTTTCCGGCTCGTCCGCGCGTTGCGATAGATTTTGCTCAGGAGTAGCTATGCCCAAGCCGACCAAGAGTCCGTTCCTGGTTCCCTTTGATGGATCGCTGCGCATCGACGCGCTGGCCACGACCCCACCGGAGTGGGCGCCGAGCCGAAAGGCCTGCAGGCGCCAACTGGCCAAGATCACCGAGGAGACGCGCGAGCTCCAGCGGCAGTTCTACGCGGACGACCGTTACTCGCTGCTCATGGTGTTCCAGGCGATGGACGCCGCTGGGAAGGATGGGACGATCCGGGCCGTGATGTCCGGGGTCAATCCAGCCGGCTGCCAGGTGTTCTCGTTCAAGCGGCCCTCGAGCGAGGAGCTGGACCACGACTTCCTCTGGAGGACGGCCAGACGGCTGCCCGAGCGCGGTCGTTTTGGGATCTTCAACCGCAGCTACTACGAGGAGGTCCTGGTAGTCCGCGTCCACCCCGAGATCCTCGGCGGGCAGCGGCTGCCGGAACCCGCGCGGTTGCCGGAGCTGTGGGAGCAGCGCTACGAGAGCATTCGCAGCCACGAGCTTCACCTGGCGCGCAACGGCACCATCGTCCTGAAGTTCTGGCTCAACATTTCGCAGGACGAGCAGAAGAGTCGTCTGTTGCGCCGGATCGATGATCCGACGCGCAACTGGAAGTTCGAGGCCGGGGATCTGCGGGAGCGCAAACTCTGGCCCGCGTACATGGAGGCCTACCAGGACGCGCTCAACGCTACGTCGCGCCCGGAGGCCCCCTGGTACGCCATTCCCGCCGACGACAAGGCGTTCATGCGTCTGGCCGTCGCGACTGTGCTCCGGGACACGCTGAGCCGTCTGAACCTGCGTTATCCGGAGGTCAGCGACGAGGCCCGCGCCGAGCTCGCCGGGCATCGCGCCGAGCTGGTGGACAGCTGACCGAGGCGCATTCGGAGGGGAAATGGCCGGCACCGACATCATTGGCGACATCCACGGGAACCTCGCGGCGCTCCAGCGACTCCTCGCGTCACTGGGCTACGACGGCAGCGACGCGTATCGCCATCCGCAGGCGCGCAGCCTTGTCTTCCTCGGGGATCTGGTCGACCGCGGTCCGGCCAGCTTGGAGGTCGCGGAGCTTGTCCTGGACCTGACGCGCCGCGGTCGAGCCGTGTGCGTGATGGGCAACCACGAGTACAACCTCGTGCGCTGGCGCCGCGGTGAGGGCCCGCCCAAACAGTCCAACGGGCCCACGATCGCCGATGTGGAGGCGCGTCCGGACCGCTGGGCGCCCGTGCTCACATGGATGGCATCGCTGCCCCTGTCCGTCCGGTTGCCGTTCGCGCGGGTCCTTCACGCCGTGTGGCACCCAGCCTGCGCGGACGCGCTGCGCGGGCCACTGGGCGCCTGGCCCGGCGAGGAGCCCGTGGAGCTGTTGAGCCCGTTCGCGCCGCGCGGGAGGCTACCCCTTGAGGCGCTCACCGACGGCGTGGACCTCCCCCACGAGATTCTGATCAAGGGGTACGAGAGGCGCGTGGCGACGCCGTTCCTGGACAATGACGGCAAGCTACGGGACGCGATCCGGGTGACCTGGTGGGCCGATGAGATGTGGGCCCAACCGCGGACGGTTTTTGGTCATTATTGGAACATCCCGCCCGTCGCCGGGGAGCATGAGGCGCTGGCGCCGCCCTTCGCTTCGGGCCACCCCGACCTGCGGAACTGGCACACGCGTTTGGCCGGTCTTGTGCCCGACGAGGGGCGTTACCCCGTGGGTCGCGAGCGGCGGATCTGCGTGGATTACAATGGGGTGACGCTGGTCTCGGAACGCGCCTGTGTCGGCGCGTACCGCTGGCCCGAGAACGAGGTGGCGTGGGCCTGCGCCCCAAAGTCGTCGGCGAGCGTGCGCTGACCTGCTGCTTCCCACGCCGATCGTATCCCTCGCCGGTTCAACGCTGTCACTGTAAGCTTCTGGCGCCCCGATCGTTGAGAGTCCGCGGCGCTGCGCGCCGAGTCGCCGCAGGAGAGACCATGCATTCGTCACGTCCCATAGGAGCATGTACCACATTGACTCCCGTCGCCTCGTCGGCCAAACAACACCGCCTTCCGCACTGCCTTGGGCCGACGATACTGCGGTATCGCCGTCCGGCGGCCGCACGAAATTCGGCGCTGTTTGTCTCGCCGCGGCTCGGTCCGCCAATGCGCTACGCGCTCCTCGCCCTTGTCGTCGCCGTGGCCCTGCTCGCCAGCTCCGGCAGCGCCTGGGCCTTTTGTGGGTTCTACGTCTCGGGCGCGAACGACGCCCTCTACAACGACGCGACGCAAGTTGTGCTCATGCGTGAGGGCAAGCGCACGGTGCTGTCGATGGAGAACAACTACGCGGGTCCGGCCGAGGACTTTGCCATGGTGGTCCCCGTTCCCGTCGTCCTTGAGGAGGAGGACGTGAAGACCCTGCCGGCGACCATCTTCCGCGCCGTGGACCGCATGGCGTCGCCCCGCCTGGTGGAGTATTGGGAGCAGGATCCGTGCGCGCCGCCCTACCCCGAGTACGACGAGTTGCCGAGACCGTCTTCGGTCGATATGAGCCGGAGTGTCGAGGACGAGTCGAGTGGTGAGGAGCTCGTCACCGTCGAGGCGGAGTTCAGTGTCGGTGAGTACGACATCGTCATTCTGAGCGCCAGGGAGAGCACCGCGCTGGACCGGTGGCTGCAGCAGAACGGGTACAATATCCCCAAGGGCGCCGCCGCGGTGCTCCAGCCGTACGTAGAGCAGGGACTGTACTTCTTTGTGGCCAAGGTGGACGTGGAGAAGGTGACGTTTGAGGACGGTCGCGCGCGGCTGAGCCCGCTGCGCGTGCACTACGACACGGACACGTTCAGCCTTCCGATTCGGCTCGGCATGCTCAATGCCAAGGGCGACCAGGACCTGATTGTCCACATCCTCGCGCAGAACCAACGCTACCAGGTCGTGAACTACAAGAACGTCACGATCCCCACGAATCTGGGTGTCAGCGACGACACCAAGAACCGGTTTGGCGAGTTCTATGCGGCGCTGTTTGACCGGACGCTGAGCAAGAACCCTGGTTCCGTGGTGACGGAGTACTCATGGGATGCTGGGTCGTGCGATCCGTGCCCCGGCCCTGTGTTGGGGCAGGAGCACTTTCTGACCCTGGGCGCCGACGTACTTCCGAGCGGCAACAGCTACAACTTTGTGCTCACGCGCCTGCATGCGCGCTACTCCAGGGCGACGCTGGGCGAGGATCTCGTCTTTGGCGCCGCCCCGCCGATCCTGGGCGGTCGCGAACACGTGATTGGCGAGCACGGAGAGCTGGAAGAGGGGGCGACACCGGGAAGTCAGAACAATTTCCAAGGGCGCTACATCATCCGCCACGCGTGGGAGGGGGCCATCGAGTGTGAGAACCCGCAGCGCGGTATCTGGGGCGGTCCGCCGGGTGGTGGCAGTGGTGTCACGCCGGGCGAGGACACCGCGTTTGCCCCGCGCGGGGAGCTGGAGTTGGCGGCGTATGTGACGCAACCGGTGCCCGAGATTGAGCTGACGGCCACCGAGCTTGCGGCGGTCAAGAACACGGAGCCGCTGCCCGTCGGCCCCTATGTCGGCCCGCAGCCTGGCGTGACGTGCGCGAGCTGCTCCGTGCACACGCCCGCGAGCGCCAGCGCGTTGCTGGTGGGAGTTGCGGTCTGCCTGCTCGGGCTCGTGGTCCTGCGGCGTCGCAACTGACCGGGTTTCTCGTTTGGGTTGAGCGAGTGATCGGCGAGACAAATCGCCGTGTAGCAAGGAGGTTGGGCGCCCGCGGGCTCCCGGCCCGCGAAGCCCGAACGACGCAGATAGACGGCGGTTTCGCCGTCGAGCGCCGCTCAACACGAGCGAGAAACCCGGTGACACCGGTGTTTCTGGGCGAGCGGACATCAGTGCGAACTGTGCACGCCGTCGCTCGATCAGCCGCGTCGGGCGAGCACACGCCGGTTGGCGTTGAACATGCCGGCGAAGCGTTCGAGTCCTTCACCGCGCATACTGGCGGCGTGTTCTGTGAAATAACGATCCAGGTCTTCGCGGCTTGGGGCGTGGTAGTGCACAGTCCAGCGGACGTGGCCGTCGGCTTCCACGCCCTCGTCGCGGGCGTGCCGGTCAAACCAGACCGCGTCCGTGAACGTCCCCAATGCGAGCATTTGCTCGATGTGTGGGGCGAGCCAATCCGCGAATGCCTCCGCCGCCTGGGCCTCCACCTCGAGGTTCACTTCGTAAATGACCATGATCCACCTTGACAGGGGCGGTCGCCCTTGGTTTCTCCGATGTCTGATCGACGATACAGGCGCGCGGCCTGTGCACCAACGTCACGGAGACCAAAGATGAAGCTTGCTACACGGCGCGATGGGACCAGGGACGGGCAACTGATCGTCGTCAACTCGGAGGGCACGCGGTGGACCTCCGCGGATGGCATCGCCACCAATATGCAGTCCGCCCTGGATCACTGGTCTGAGGCCGAGCCTGCCCTGCGGGAGCTGGCCGCCGCTCTGGACGCCGATGAGGTGGACTCAAAGCGCGTGGATCCCAAACGTCTCGGACCGCCTCTGCCGCGCGCATACGAGTGGATCGACGGCAGCGCGTTTCTCAACCACGTGATCCTGGTGCGCAAGGCGCGCAACGCAGAGCCGCCGGCGACGCTGCGCACGGATCCTCTCGTGTACCAAGGTGGCAGCGGCGTGCTGCTTGGACCCACGGACGACGTAGAGATGGCGGACCCGGAATGGGGTCTGGATTTTGAGGCCGAGGTTTGCGCGATACTTGGCGACACACCGCGGGGAACCACGGCTGCCGAGGCCGGCGAGCACATCAAGCTCTTCATGCTCGTCAACGACTTCACGTGGCGCAACCTGATCCCGCGGGAGCTGGCCAAGAGCTTTGGGTTCTTCCAATCCAAGCCGGCCAGCGCGTTTTCACCGTTTGCGGTGACGCCGGATGAGCTTGGCGGCGCGCTGCAGGGCGGCCGCATCCACCTGCACATGCGCAACACCTACAATGGCGAGGTGGTCGGCAACGTGCACGCCGGGCCCGAGATGCATTTTGGCTTCCACGAGCTGGTGGAGCACATCTGCAAAACACGCGCGTTCACGGCGGGCTCCATCCTCGGAAGCGGCACGATCTCCAATGAGGATCGCGCCGCGGGCATCTCCTGTCTCGCTGAGCGCCGCATGATTGAGATCATCGAGTCGGGCGCTGCCATCACGCCGTTCATGTCGGTGGGCGATACGATCAGGATCGAGATGCTGGACGCCGACGGGCACAGCGTCTTTGGCGCCATCGACCAGAAGGTCGTCGAGGCATGAAGCTCTACGGTTACTGGCGGTCGTCGGCCACGTGGCGCGCGCGCATTGTGCTCCACCACAAGCGGCTGGCGTTCGAGTACGTGCCGGTGCACCTGGTGCGCGACGGCGGCGAGCAGAACGCCCCGGCGCACCTGGCGCGCAACGCCATGGGACAGGTTCCGGTGCTGGAGCACAACGGCGCGTTCATCTCTCAGAGTCTCGCCATCGCGGAGTACCTGGAGGAGCTGCACCCTCAGCCGTCGATCCTGCCCGGGGACGTGCTGCAACGGGCGCGGGCGCGGCAACTGGCCGAAGTCGTCAACGCCGGCATTCAGCCGCTGCAGAATCTCTCGGTCCTCAATCACCTCGGCGATCTCGGCGAAGACAAGGCGCAATGGGCCCGGCATTTCATCGCGCGGGGATTCGACGCGCTGGAGGAGATGGCGGTCGTCTGCGCCGGTGCATGCCTTGTGGGCGACGCCGTGTCGGTCGCGGACGCGTGCCTGGTGCCACAGGTCTACAACGCGCGCCGCTTCAGCCTCGATATGGCGCGTTGGCCGACACTGACGCGCGTGGATGCACACCTGGCGCAGCTCGACGCGTTCGTCGCTGCGCACGCGGACAACCAGACCGACGCGGGGTAAGCTCATGTTGGATCGAATCGAACGGGGCACGGTGCCCCGCAAGCACCACATCGTCATGCGCGGCGACGACGGCGAGCTGCGTTGGGAAGAATGTTATACGCGCATCGGCTTTGATGGCGCGTACAGCATCCTGTACCACCTGCGCCGCCCGCACACGCAGGTGTTCGAAGACCTGGACCACGGCTGGGCGGCCCCGGTCGAGGCGCCGCCGCAACGGTTGGCCAAGCGCCACTACCTGACCGGAAAAATGGCGTTGCCGTCGGGGCCAGCGGTGGACGCCCGCGTGGCGCTCCTGTTCAACGCCGATCTTGTGATTGGCTACGCCGAGCCTACCGAGCCCGACCCTGTCTACGTCGCCAACGGCGATGGCGATGATCTGGTGTTCATCTTTGAGGGGACCGGTACGCTGCGGACCACGTTTGGCGACCTGCGCTACGAGCCGTACGACTACGTCTGTGTCCCCCGCAGCGTCGTCCACCGCTGGATTCCCGACGATGGGGTCCAGCAGCGCTGGCTGACCATGGAGTGTGCGGGCAGCAAGTTTGGGCTGCTGGACCAGTTCCGCAACGACGAGGGCCAGCTGCGGATGGACGCGCCGTACTGTCACCGGGACTTTCGGCGGCCAGATTTCGTGGGGCCCATGGACGAGGGGATTCGGGGCCTCGTCGTCAAGCGGGATCACCGCTGGAACGGGTTCCGCTACCAGGACAGTCCGCTGGATGTGGTGGGTTGGGACGGCGCGGCCTATCCCTGGATTTTCCCCATGCTCAACTTCCAGGCGCGGGCCGGTCTCGTGCACCTTCCCCCCACGTGGCACGGCACGTTCAAAGCGCGCAATACGCTGATCTGCAGCTTCGTGCCACGGGCGGTCGACTTCCACCCCGAAGCGATCCCCTGTCCCTACCCGCACGCGTCGCCGGACTGCGACGAGTTCCTGTTCTACTGCAAGGGCAACTTCACTTCGCGCAGAGGGGTGGGTCCGGGTAGCATCTCCCACCATCCCATGGGCATTGCGCACGGTCCACATCCGGGCGCCTACGAGGCCAGCATCGGACACCGGGACACGACGGAGACGGCGGTCATGATCGACACGTTCTCGCCGATGAAGACAACCGTCGCCGCGACCGCGGTCGAGGATCCCTCGTATCAAAACAGCTTCGTGTAGACCTCAGAAAATCCAGTTGACCATGCGACATACCGGACCCAAGATGGGTGTGGTTCATGTCGGATGACAACCAGCGTGGGAACGACGGAGGTGTGGAGTTTCTGCTGAGCAAGCGGAAGTCCCCACCGGAAGTCGAGAGCGAACCCGAACTCCTGATCGGGCGCACCCTGGCCGACCGATACCGCATTGAGCGGGTCATCGGGCGCGGCGGTATGGGGGTGATCTACCTTGCGCGCCAGCTCGTCGTTGACCGCAAGGTCGTCGTCAAGGTTCTGAGCCGTCGCTGGTCTGAGGATCGGGTGGCCCGAATCCGGTTTGAGCGCGAGGCACACGGCCTCAGTCGCCTCCAACACCCCAACATCGTTACGCTGCACGACTTTGGTCACGACCAGGGGCTGCCGTACATCGTGATGGAGTTCGTCGAGGGCGCGACTCTCAGCGATGTCATGCGGCGCAAGCGCTACCTGCGGGTGCGCGAGTTCATGCCCATCGCGGTCCAGATTCTGTCGGCCATCGGCGAGGCGCACTCCGCTGGGTTGGTGCACCGCGACATCAAGCCCGACAACATCATGATCTGCCCGCGGCGCGGCAGCGACGACGTCGTCAAGGTGCTCGATTTTGGGCTGGCGCGTGTGATGTCCCACCAGGTGGAGATCACCAAGCACAATCTGATGGGGACGGCGCTGTACCTGTCGCCCGAGCAGATCATGGGCAAGCGCGTGGACCAGCGCGCCGATGTCTACTCACTGGGCGTCTTGTTCTACCTGTTGCTCAGCGGCAAGCGACCCTTCGACAGCACCAACGACGCGAACCTCCTGTTCCTGCACGTCAAAGACCCGCCCCGATCGCTTCGGCAGGTGCTGCCGCAAGACCACGACGTTCCGACGGAGATCATCCACCTGGTTCATCGCTGCCTGGAGAAGGACCCGGACCGGCGCCCCTGGGACGCGACCGAGATGCTGCACATCCTGCAGCAGCAGATATCCACGTCGAATCTCGTGCTGCCGTCGCCCGAGACGGACAGTGGACGGGTGCCAGAGCTGTCCGAGCTCACCGGCGAGAACAGCCCCATCCTGTTGGAGACGCCCAAGGTGACCCCGCCGGTGGTGACACCGTTGCCCGGTGCCACGTTGGGCGCGATGCAAAACGAGACGCCGGTGTCCCCGGTGCCGCAGGTGGTCGCGCGACCCCAAAGCGACCAGTTCGAGACCCTGTCCCCGCCTCGCGCGGCCATGAACTCGGGAGAGTGGCAGGCTCCGTCGACCCACCAGGTCGCCACCGGCGCCGTGGCTGACGGGCAACACCCGGTCCGTTCAGCGACCATCGTCGGGTCCATGTATGTGCCCGCGCCACGGACCGTGGGAGACTTTGAGTGGGCCGCCGCCAGGCGTCGCTGGAGCCCGGCGAGTGTCCTCGCAGTTGTGCTGTTTATCGTCGTCATACTCGGGGCCGGTGCCATCGTCGCGCCCCTCCTCATGGAGGGGGTGGATCGCAGCAGCCGCGTGCAGGCCGTGTTGGTGCAGGCCGAGGGGCTGCTGACCGAGGAGAAGTACGGCGAGGTTGAGTACCTGCTGGACTCCGTCGAGCACGACGCCGCGGAGCATCCCGAGCTCCTGTTCCGCATCGCCACGCTTCGCGACCGCGCCAGCATCGGACGCATGATCATCGAGGGCCGGCAACGCGAAGACGCCGGGGATGCGCCCGGCGCCATCGTGATCTACCAGCAGGTTCTGACGCGCGACCCGCAGCACGCTGGCGCGCGCCAGAGGCTGGTGCAATTGGGGGCGCGCAAGGCTCCCGAATCGCCCAATAGCAACAAGATCGAGATGAAATTCACCGAGGACGACGACCGCGCCGTGAAGGGCGTCATCCCGAAAGAAGTGCCCCCAAAGAAGCCCTGATCTGCGGGTTCTGCCCGACCGCAGGGCACTGGTGAATCTGGAGCGGGTTCAAAGCCGACGTCGATACCGGTATCGCCGCGTGGTCCTCAGTCGCACAGCCAGGCGCGGGCCGCCTCGTCCAGCTCCGCCGCCCGTTGGCCTTCGATGTTCAGCGCTGTCGCGAGAGTCACGAGGAAATCACGCTCCAGGCCGACGACGACGCCGTCGGCCCATGTCATGGCGACGGCCATGCCGTAGGTCACCTCGCGCAGCTGCGGGCTGGTGAGAACTTTGGCGATGTCCGCGAGCTCGTCGTCTACTCCGCCTTCCGTGTCGTGCGCGGCGGCGACGGAGATGACCGCCTGTGATCGGAAGCCGGCCAGCTCCGTGTCGTCTGCGTCCTCAAACGCTGGGAGCTGCGCGACCACGTCCTCGAGGAACTCGACTTCCTCGCCGACGACGACGCCGTCGGCGTGCATGGCGAGGGCGACGACCTTCACAAGCGCGAGTTTTTCTCGTGGATCCAGCCCCACCAGCTCGCTGAAGGTCGCACCGTCGACAAACTCAAAGAAGCGGTGAAGTCCGCTGACTGCGTCGGGCGATATCATGCCGCCACCATAGGGTGGGATGAGGCGAGGTTCAATTGGAACATGGGTCCAGCCTGAAGTGATCCCGGCGGATGAACCCAGCGACGTAGTTGCCGGTGGGGTCCCACAGCTGCAAGTGGGCGTAGTTTCCCTCGCATCCCAACACGTCCAGCAGCAGCGATGGGTGCACGCTCAGCCCACAGCTGTCGCCGGGCTCCGGCGCGCCGTCCGGCCAGGCGCACAGATAGCTCTCCGCGGAGAGGAGGTCGGCCGTACCGGGTGGCTGCGCCGCCGCGGCACCGTCGCCGAGAAGGCTCGTGTGGACCCAACCCGTCCAGCCGACGTGCTTGGCGATCGGCGAGCCGGTGACCTCCACGAACACCCAAGGGTGCGTGGCGGGGTCCGCGTGACGGGCGCGGGACCCGACGGCGCGCGCTTCATCGTGCGGGAAGCGCGTGACCACCGCGCCCGGCGGAAGGGCGCGGCCTGGCTGCCCGCGGTAGGTCGCCAGGGGATCCACGGTCCCTTCTGTGGTGGGCTGCTTGTCGGGCAGTGGCGCGACGGCGCGCAGGGTGTAGGCGCGTCCGGCCGGGTGCGTGATGTCCACGGCGGGGCCGGCCGGCGGCGGGGGGCAGCCCACGAGGACGCAGGCTGCCAGTAGGACGAGGAGCGTGTAGCGCATTGGCGGACCGAGCCTCGGCGAGACAGACGGCGCCGCATTTCGTGCGGCTGCCGGACGGCGATACCGCAGTATCCTCGGCCGAAGGCCGTGCGGATGGCGGTGTTGTTTGGCCGACGAGGCGACGGGAGTCAATGTGCTACACGCTCCCAGGGCGAGTGCTTTCATTCTATGGCTCTGCTTTGGTACACACCGACCATGGAAGTACCTGTCGGTCGCGGCGTCTATTGCAATCGTACCCTGAACCTCCGCTCGGTGCGGGCCATCGGGTACGACATGGACTACACCCTCATCCATTACCACGTCGACGTGTGGGAGGAGCGGGCGTACGAATACACGCGCGCCAACCTGGCCGCACAGGGTTGGCCCGTGGCGGATCTGCGTTTCGACCCTGGATCGGTCATCCGCGGGTTGGCCATTGATACCAAGCTCGGAAACCTGGTGAAGGCCAACCGGTTTGGGTACGTCAAGCGTGGCTACCACGGCACGAAAGCCATGGATTTTGACGCGCAGCGGCAGGCGTACTCGCGGGACATCGTAGACCTGGGCGAGTCCCGCTTTCGGTTCCTCAACACCTTGTTCTCTCTGTCTGAGGCCTGCATCTACGGCCAGCTGGTGGACCTGCTGGACGCCGGAGCGCTGCCGGGCCGCATGAGCTACGAGGACCTGTACGAGCGGGTGCGCGGGGCGCTGGACTGGGCGCACCTGGAGGGCAAACTCAAGGCAGAGATCGTCGCCGATCCTGACCGGTTTGTGGCCTACGACAAGGAGGCGCCGCTCGCGCTGCTGGACCAGAAACACGCCGGCAAGCGGCTGATGCTGATCACGAACTCTGAGTGGTCCTACACCCGGCAGATCATGGAGCGGGCGTTTGACCCGTTTCTTCCTGGGGACATGACCTGGCGCGAGCTGTTCGAGATCGTCATCGTGTCCGCGCGCAAGCCGCTGTTCTTCACGTCGCCCGAGCGCCTCTACGAGGTCGCGGACCTGGCGGGGGAGGGGCTGATGCGACCGGTGCTCGACTTTGTGAAGGGCGCCGTCCACCACGGCGGAAACGCCGAGCAGGTGGAACAATGGTTGGGCCTGGACCCGGCGCGAATCCTCTATGTGGGGGACCATCTCTATGGCGACGTGCACGTCTCCAAACAGGTGCGGCGATGGCGCACGGGCCTGGTTCTTCGGGAGCTTGAGGGAGACCTGGAGGCGCTGCGTGACTACCGCCCGAGGCAGCGCAAACTCCTGGACATGATGCGGACCAAGGAGGAGCTGGAGCTCGAGATGTCCGACGAGCGGCTGTACGCGCAGCGCGCACGCAAGCGCTACGGGCCGCCGCCGCCGGGCAGTCAGAAGGCGCACGAGGAGCGGATGCAATCCCTGCGAGCCCGGTTGGTCGAGCTGGATCAGCTGATCACACCGCTGGCCATCGAGGCGGGCGCGCTCCACAACGAGCGCTGGGGACTGCTGATGCGAGCGGGCAACGACAAGAGTCTGCTGACGCGGTCTGTGGAGCGCCACGCGGACATCTACATGTCCCGCGTGAGCAACTTCCTCTTTCAGACGCCCTTCACGTTCTTCCGCTCACCGCGCGGCTCGCTTCCACACGATCAAGAGTGAGCCCGCGGGGATGAAAAGGCAGGTGGAGGTGGTTCGGTAGGTATGCGCATTGCCTGTTTTGTCTTCGTCTTGCTCCTCGCCGCACCTGCCGCTGCGGACACGTATCCCTGGCTGCCGGACACAGAGGCGGCGCCGGTCCAGCGGCTGGACGCGGCTTTCGCGCCTCCCGAGGGCTTCTCTCGGGTCGCCGCCGTGGATACGAGCTACGCGGCCTGGCTGCGCGGTCTGCCCGTGCGAACCGACCGTCGGCATGTGCTCAGCTATGCTGGCGCGCGCTTGTCGGCACCGTCGGCTGGGGTGGTGCTTCTGGACGTGGGGAACCGAAACCTCCAGCAGTGCGCCGACAGCGTCATACGGCTTCACGCCGAGTACCAGTGGCACCGGGGCAACGCCGACGCGCTCGGCTACCACTTCACCAGCGGCGACCTGAGTACGTGGAAGGCATGGCGTCGCGGCGAGCGCTTCAAGGTCAAGGGCGCGAAGGTGTCTCGGGTCCGAGGTGGCGGGAGCAAGTCGGACCACAAGGCGTTTCGTGACTACCTGGACCATGTGTTCCGCTATGCGGGCACTCGCTCGCTCGGCCGCGATAGTGACGAGATTGATGGGGCCTTGATGGCCGGGGATTTCTTTGTGGAAGGTGGCGGACCCGGCCACGCGGTAATGTTGCTCGACGTCGCCGTGCACAAGGACGGGCGCCGGGTCGCCCTCGTTGGTCAGGGCTACCTTCCGGCGCAGGAGTTCCACGTCCTGCAGGCGCCGGGGCCGCACACGCTGGACGGGGTCTGGTTCCTGCTGCCGGACAAAGGCGGCGTTCTGGACACACCGTCGTGGCGTCCGTTTCCGCGTTCATCGGCGCGCAGGTTCAAGGTACAGTGAGCAATCGGACTTGCGCGGCGGTTCGATAGCGGTGACGATGCGCCATGGTGAACGTCGAGGCCACGGTCCTTCGTGGCGAACCCCTGGATGGCGCGCTGGTGCGGGTCTGCGCCGCGTTTGAAGCCGCGGGGTACCAGGTCCACGTGCCTGCCGAACCCCTGGGGTCCACGGACTTCGCGCGGTACTTCCACGCAGCGTCTGGTGCCCAGGCCGGCTCCACGATGGTGGTAGTGACGACCGAGCCGTGGACCGATCCTGGCGCGGTAGCCTTTCTCAATACCCACTTTGGTGCGCTGGACGCCGGAACCGAGGTGGGCTGGCACTTTGTGAGCGCATGGCCGGTGCACGGCCTGGTCCAGTACATCTTTGGCTCGGGCGACGCGGGGCGGCTCGAGGCGGCCGCGCTGGCCGCGACGACCGACCTGCAGCTGAACGCCGAGTCCGCCACGGAGCTGGCTCTCGTGGGGGTCGAGCTCATTCGGCAGCACCTGGGGCTGGACCTGGATCTGGGGGACGGGAAGAGCGTGCGGACGCTGGACGCCCTGCTGCTGGACACCATGCGCCCTTGCGACGACCCCGCGCTCGCCCTGACCGCCGGGACCTACCGTCCAGGTGCCGCGCTCGAGGTGTTGGGGGCGACGTTTGGCGAGGTGATCCGCCGCCAACACCCAACGCGCATGAAGTGGGCCTCCGCACCAGACCTTGTCGGCGGCAATTTTCCGGTGTTGGAGGTGGATGCCGGAGACGACGTCACCTGTCTGCTGCCCGTAGACCGCGTGTTCAGGTGCTACCAGGAGGGCTCGGACCGGAGCCTGATACGTTACTTCGACGTCGTCGTGGACGACGTGATGAGCGGACCCCAGGCCGAGGAGGATGTGAGCACCTGGGCGCTGCTCGGACCGCGGGTCGTGCCAGTGCTCAAGCCAGCCGGCTGGACGATGAGTATGGATGTGGTGCGGCGCGGCTTTCTGACGGACGGCCCCGTGAACAGTCCGCTGGTCGTGCTGGCCGTGGATCATCCAACGCGCATCTCGTTTGTGCTCCAGGAGAAGCTCCGCGACCTGGGCGTGGACGCGGATCAGGTGTTTGCGCGTGCGCTGGAGAACCTGGAGGTGATGAGCGCCGGGCTGGCGTCTCAGCTCGTGCCGCTGGAGGTGGATGAGGGCGTCGCAATGGTCCGGCTGGATTGCGACGACTATTTCAATGCGTCGCGGGCGCTGCTGGGACCGGCGCTGTACCGCGCCGCGAGGCAGGTACTCCCAGCGCGGGAAAAATACCTGCTCGGCGTGCCCAACCGCGACATCCTCCTGGTTGCCGCCCACGAGGACCGCGCGCAGTTCTACGTGTTCCAGAGTCTGGTGCGCTGGTTTCACGAGCGCCAGCCCGCGCCCATCTCGTCGCTCTGCTTCGAGTTGGGTCCGTCTGGGGTGCTCGGCCATTTGGACACCGAGGGCGACGCGGAGTGACTCGGTCCGCGGGCTGGGGTGCCTAAAAGCATCGTGCCCGCGTTGCTCCACCGGGTCCCCGTGCTACACTGACGGCGGCTATGGCGAACACGTGTCCCAGGTGCGGAAAAGTCCTCACATCACAGGGTATCTGCGCAGAATGCGCGGGCGCGCGCCTGGGTCGGGACGATCTGATTGGCGTCACGATTGGCGACGTGAAGATCGAGTCGCGCATCGCCACCGGCGGGATGGCCGTCGTCTACCTGGGTAGCCAGGAGCACACCAACCGCAAGGTGGCCGTCAAGGTCCTGCGCCCGGAGCGGCAACTCAGCTACCGGGACCGCGAGTACTTCGCGCGGGAGGCCAAAGCCCTCGGCAAGATCCGGCACCCACACCTGGTCGAGCTCTACGGAGCCGGCACCACGGTGGATGGGCGCCACTACATGATCCTGGAATTTGTACCGGGGCGAACTCTGCGCCAATTGGTCGAGGAGGAGGGCCGTCTCGAGCCGCTGCGTTGCTTGCGCCTGTTCCGGCAGCTGCTCCTGGGGCTGGAGGCGGTGCACGCGACGGGCATCCTCCACCGCGATCTGAAGCCGGACAACATCCTTGTGGAGTCGCTGGAGGGGGGCAAGAAGGAGCGGCTGCGGCTGGCAGACCTGGGGCTGGTCAAGTTCACGTCGGCCAAGCTGCCCGCGCTCACGGGCCACGGAATGACGGTGGGCACGCCCTGCTACATGTCCCCCGAGCAGGTGCGCGGCGAGAAGCTCGACGAGCGCAGCGACCTCTACACGGTCGGCGTGCTGCTGTTTGAGGCGATGACTTCGTACCTGCCGTATCCTGAGGAGAAGACCGTCGACTCGCTGCTGGACCACATCCTGGACACCCAGCCGGCCAAGTTGACCCGCGTGGA
>CALBXO010000148.1 GCA_937890335.1 uncultured Pseudomonadota bacterium
CATCGCGTTCATCGACGGAGTGGCCGGCCAGCTCTTTGGCGATCTGGCCCTGACCGTCGTCTTCAGTCTGCTGGCGAGCCTGGCCGTGGCCCTCTTTGTCGTGCCGACACTCGCCGCAAGGGATTGGAGAGCCGCGCTCGCCGCGCCGTCGCCGGACAGCGACCGTCGCTGGTACCAATTCAACGCCGTGGAGGCCCTGCGCGACGACGTGCGCAGCCTCGTGGCGTCCGCCCGAGACGGCGGCGTCGGCAAGCGCGTGGCGCTGCTTCCGGTCCGCATCGTGGCCGGCGTCTACCTCGTGGTCAGGTTTGCGCTCGCGTTCGTTGTCGAGCTCGCCGCGGGCAAGATTCTCTTTGGGGTGCTGATGGTCTTGTCGCTCGTAGCCCGCGCTGCGGCCTACGTGATCTTCCTGGCCGTCACCTGGGGCCTCAAGCCGATTGTGTGGCTGGTGGACAAGGCGTTTGTCGGCGCGCTGCACCTGTACAGGCCCTTGCTTGGCGGCGCACTTCAGGCGCGCCTGGTCGTGGTCGCCCTGAGCGCATTGGCGTTTGGTGGCGCGCTCTACCTGGCCTCCGGGCTCGGCACTGAGCTGATCCCGGTTCTGCACCAGGGCAGGTTCCAGGCGGAGGTGCGACTGCCAGTAGGGACCAGCCTCGGGGACACGGCGGCCGAGGTGGCTGAGATTGAGCGCGCTCTGGACAAGATCCCCGTCATCGCGGCCCATTCAAGCTTCATCGGTGTGGAGAACACCGCGGGCAGCGATACGGATCGAGGTGAACACAGCGCGACGATCTATGTGGAATTGACCCCCGCTCGGGACCTCGCCGCGCACGAAAACAAGGCCATGGCCTCCGTGCGGGAGGTGCTCCGCGGTCGCGCCGGCGTCCAGTACGAACTGCTGCGCCCGACTCTTTTCACGCTTCAGACGCCCATTGAAGTCGAGGTCCGCGGCAACGACCTTCGCCTGCTGCGACAGACCGCCGAACAGGTGGAACATCGGCTGCGTGACCTGCCGGAGCTTACGGATGTGCGCAACAACCTACGGACCGGCCATCCCGAGGTGCAGGTGCGATTTGACCGCGATCAGCTGCAGGCTCGCGGCATCACTGTGCGGCAGGCGGCGGACGCCGTGCGCCGCAAGATCCGAGGCGTCACACCGACCGAGCTGCGCCGCGATGGAGACCGGATTGATGTGGTGGTGCGGGCCGACCGGAACGACGTAGGGACCTTGGCTGACCTGGAGGGTCTGATCGTCGGCCATAGCCTGATGGCCCCGTCCCCCGCCGCGCTTGCGGGGTTGGGCGCGGCCCCCGGTCCGCCCGTGACCCTCGGGTCCGTGGCCAAGCTCAAGGTGGAGGAGGGACCCAGTGAGATCAGGCGTCTCGACGGACACCGCGCGGCGGTGATCGCAGCCGATGTCGACGGCCTGGACCTCGAAGCCGCTGCCGAGCGAATCGATGCTGCGCTCGCCGACCTGCGCCTCCCGCGCGGGATGTCGCTGGCCATCGGCGGCCAGAATGCGGAGATCTCCGCCGCGCGTCAGTCCCTGCTCTTTGCGCTCGTGCTGGCCATCTTCCTGGTCTATCTGGTGATGGCCAGCCAATTTGAGTCCGTGGTCGCCCCTCTGGTCATCCTCGCCAGCGTACCCATGGCGATTGTCGGCGTCTCCATCGGCCTGTGGGCCACGGAAACAACGCTGTCCGTCGTGGTCTTCATCGGGCTCATCATGCTCGCTGGGATTGTGGTCAACAACGCAATCGTTCTCGTCGACTACGCGCTCAAGCTGCGCGAGCGCGGACTTCCCACACGGGAGGCGATCCGCAAGGCGTGTGACGTGCGCATGCGGCCCGTGGTCATCAGCACGCTGACGACCATCCTCGGTCTGCTGCCTATGGTCGTGGGTCTGGGCGAGGGCGCGGAGGTGCGCCGTCCCATGGCGCTGACCGTCATCGCGGGCCTCGGTGCGAGCACCGTGCTGACGCTGATCGTGATACCGGTGTTGTTGGATTTGGTGACGCCGCGGCGCGCCAAGGTCAGCGAGCCGGAACCAGCCGAACCGTAAATGGCGCCGTCTGGGCATCCACCAGGACGCGCCTGCGCGCGGCATCCCACGTCCAACATCCGTCGCACGTCACGCCGTTGAGCTGCACGTCCGCAGGTCGCGTCTGGCTGACGATCTCCAGAGCCACTGTGTCTGGCGCAAAAGACATGGCCGGGTCCAGCGTTGCGTCCGCTTCCCCCACGCTGACGTCGACGGCGAGCGCGTCATCGGACACCGTCGCGGAGACCCCGTTGTAGAACGACGCGGTGGCGTCAGCCCCCGGCACCACGTACAAGCGGATGCCGCGTCGCTCGCCGTAGCCGACAATGTCCGCGGACTCTTCGGGCCACATCGTGTCCACGTCCGACGCAGCCAAAGGAATGATCGCGCCCTCACGCACCAGCACCGGGAGCGAGTCCAGCGGCGCCGGGACCGTCCGCGGCCCTCCCCCTTCCACCAGCTCGCCGGTCCACCAGTCCGCGTACCGCCCGGCCGGCACATAGTGGGTGCGCTGCGTGGCGCCCGCCGTGTAGACCGGGGCGATGAGGAAGTCCGGCCCAAAGTGGAAGTCCCGCTCAAACGTGCGCGCCTGGGAATCATCCGGGTATTGCAGCCAGAGCGAGCGCACCACCGGCGTCCCGGTCCTGTGGGCGTGCACGAACTGTTGGTAGATGTAGGGCACGAGGTCCATGCGCAGTCGGAAGAACTTCCTGGCGACATCAAAGGCCACCTCGGAGAACGGGGTATCCGTGGACCAGGGCATGTGCGGGCCGCGGCTTCCGCCGAGCTGCATCACGCCGTTGAACGCACCAAACGCGATCCAGCGCAGCAGGACCTCCTCATCCGGTGTGCCGCCACGGTACCCGCCAATGTCGGAGGCGAAGCATGGATAGCCCGACATCCCGAGGCTCTGGTTGGCGACGACGGCAGCGGGCATGCCTCCCACGTTCCAGTCCTCCTGCCGCTCCGAGGGGCCGCGCGTGTGCTCGGAGAAGTCGTTGTCCAGGTCTCCCGGCCAGATGCATGTGCTCCAGACCTGATCGCGCTGCACGCCGCTGCGGGCGACGTGGAAACTCTGTTCGCCCATGTGCGTGTTGAACGCCTCGATCACGGCCTTGTGGTACAGCGCCGAGTACCATTGGCGCATCGTGAAGTTGGTCTCTCCATTGTGGAACGCCAGGTGGAGGCGGACGCTCTGCACGTTGGGCTGAAGGTATTCGTCCCAGTCCATCTTCGTGCCGATCGCCCCGAGCTGCGTCACACGCTCGATGTGTCCGGTCACGGCGTCCACCGCCTCGGGGTTGCTCCAATCTACGAACGCGCCGGACCCGCCGCCCCACGGAAACTGCACGACGCTGCCCTGCGCATTGGTCACGAACCAGTCGTTGGCCAGGAATTGTTGGTACAGCTCCTCGGTCGCGTCCTCCAACGGCAGGTCTGTCGTCCCTGGCGGATTCATCTGCGGGCTGTGGTGGAGAACCACGCGGTAGCCGAGCGCCCTGAGCTCGGCGAACATGGCTTCGGACTCCGGGTAGAGCTCCTCGTTGAACCGCCAGTTGTGGTAGTAGCTCGACCACGGGCGGTCGATCCAAAGGACGGAAGACGGGAAGCCCATCTCCCGCGAGCGCCGGGCGTCGTCCAGCACCTCCTCCCGGTTGCTGACATTGCGCCACCACTGCGGGGCCAGAGCCCAGTGAGGCACCATGGCCGGTTTGCCCGTGATGTCGGTGTAGCGCGTGACGAGATCCAGCGGTGCGGCCCCGGTGAACAGCGTGAACGTCGCGTCGCGCGAGGCACTCGTCACGCGCACCGTGTCATCGTGCGTGGCCGCCAGATCAAAGGCAGCAGGGGCCCGATCGTCCAGAAACAGGGCGTAACGCGCTGTGGATAGCATCAGGTGGACGCTGACGTGGACCTCGTTGACGCCGGACTCGGATTCACCGGTGGCCTGGATCTGCATGTCCCGGATCAGCCCGCGCGCGTCCAGCCGGTCAAACTGCTCGCCAAAGCCGTAGTACCCCTCTTCCTGCGCCGCCTGGAGGCTGAGGTTGGTGAACGCGTGGCCCTCGTGGTCGCACGCAACCCGGAAGTCCACCGCGTGTTCTCCGGGTGTCAGGTACACCATGATGTGCGGTCCGGCGGCGCCTCCATCGTCCTGCGTCCGCAGCTCAAACTGGAAGCCATCACCCGCGGCCCGCCCGTGCCAGACCGAGGTCGCCCGGTACCAGACGACCTTGCCATCGAGGTCGCCCGACGCGGCCTTCGGGTCATACCAGCGGTTCTCGGAGTACCTGGGCACGATGCCCACGGCGAGCCCCGAGAATGGGGTCTCCTGGCGCGTTGCGCTGGCGACAACGGAGCGTCCATCGGTCTCGACCGACAGCGCGAAAGGATCAAAGGCCACCGATACGGTGGTCTCACCTACCGTTACGCTTCCGCCGGTCAGCCCAGGCTCGGGAGGAACATCCGGCGTGGCATCGACCGCATCTGGGGTGTCATCCTCCACGTCGGGCGCCGCATCGGGGGCGTCCGGGTCCGGGTCCGGGTCCGTGACGATGTCATCGCCAGTGTCCCGGGCGCCACCCGTGTCGGGCGCGACTGAGTTTCCTCCGGAATCGGAACAGGCTACCAGCAGCGCACAGCACGTGATCCAGTGGACCCAAGCCCCGCGGTACGGGCGCGCGGCGCCGCGAGTGGGCGCGTCGAACGTGTGCTGCTGCGCGACTTCCTGCGATCGGGTCATTTGCTTCTTCCCCACGCGAACACCCCCCCATTCCAGGCAGCGATGATGAGCAGGCCCATCGCCTCCCTGCCTTCCTCGTCAAAGAGGTGCTGCCCCTCGGACACGACGCCAAATCCAAGAAAACCGCCCCAGACCAGCCCGATGGCCAGTAGCGCGGCCGCCGGGAACCTCGCCGCCCGCTGTCCCGCTGCGGCAGCGGCGGCGACGGCGGCGGTGCACCCGTAGATCACGATCCAGACCGCAGGGTCGGGATCGTTGAACTGCACAAACGCCCCCAGCGCGAACAGGCCCGCAAACACGCCGGCTACAATTCGGTACAACATGGGGGGCAAACTACCCGGCATCCGGACCCGCTTCAATCGCACACGGCGCCCATGTCGCCGCGCGGGCCAACGGCGTCACGTCCCACCGTGGTCGCAGGAGCTTCCCCTCCCCCAGTCCCGTGCGCATACGGTTGTCGTTGCCGCCGCGCGCCTTCCGGGGTAACCCTGTCGCATGGCCGATTTGTACCCAATCCCATTCGACGCGCTCGTGCGCACCATGCAACGCGACCTGGAGCGCGGCGCCCACCTCTACATGCTCCCCCGCAAGCTGTGGTGGACGGCGGACCCCGACCGCGACGTCTCCGTGACACATTTGGGGCAGCGCCTGGCCACCCCGGTCGGGCCTGCCTCCGGACCCCACACGCAGCTCGCCCAGAACCTCGTGCTGAGTTGGCTGGCCGGGGGCCGGTTCATGGAGCTCAAGACGGTCCAGGTGCTGGACACCCTGGAGATCCCGCGCCCGTGCATCCACGTCCCGCACATCGGGTACAATGTGGAGTGGTCGCAGGAGCTGCTGGTGCACCAGTCTGCCGACGAGTACGTGAAGGGCTGGTGGTTGCTGCATATGCTCGCGTCCGAGCACGGGCCGGGGCTCTGGAGCGGGGTCGACACCGTGTTCGACATCAGCCTCGGCTACGACCTGGCCGGCATCAAGACCGAGAAGGTGGCCGGGTTTGTCCGGACGATGCAGGACGCCACCGAGCGCCTCGCGGCGCTGCGGGACGAGCTGCCAGACGATCTGGCCCACTGGCGCGATGTGCCCGTCCCTGCCGGCATCGCCAACTCGGTGACCCTCTCTACCTTTCACGGCTGTCCGGCGGATGAGATCGAGGCGATCGCCACGCACACCATGCGCCACCATGGGCTGCACACGGTCATCAAGCTCAACCCGACCCTGCTCGGGTATGAGCGCGTCGTGGATCTGGTCAACAAGAGGCTCGGATACGATTTCATTCAGCTTGAGGAGGCGCCGTTCGACGCTGACCTCAAGTGGGACCAGCTGATGGACATGCTGCCGCGGCTGGAGAAGGTCGCCGCCGAGTGCGGCGTCGAGCTCGGCGTGAAGTTCTCCAACACGCTCGTCAGCCACAGCCCCGAGCCGCCGTTTGGCGAGGGAGAGATGTACGTGTCCGGCCCCCCGCTTCACGTGCTGGCCGCGACATTGGCCGCCGAGTTCTCCGAGGCGACGGCGGGCCGCATCCCCATCACTTTCAGCGCCGGCGTGGACGCCAAGAACTTCCCGGCGCTCGTCGCCGGCGGGATGGCGGCGGTGACGACGTGCTCAGATCTGCTCAAGGCCAAGGGCTATGGCCGGATGACGCGGTACCTGCGCGGTCTCGAGAAGGAGATGAAGCAGGCGTCGGCCCCGGACATCGCTGCCTTCCAAACCGCCCGCGGTGGCGTGGCCAGCACGCTCGCCGAGCTGGGCAGGAACGTCGGCGACGACCCCCGCTACCACCGAGACCAAAACGGCAAACCTCCCAAAAAGGTGGGCTCCGCTCTCGAACTCTTCGACTGCCTCACCTGTGACATCTGCCTGCCCGTCTGCCCAAACGCCGCCAACTTCCGGATCGATCTACCCAAGGGCGAGTGGCTGGAGGGCATTCTCAGCTGGACCGACGACGCCCGCCACATGCACGGCGGCGAGAAGTTGGTCCTGGACCAGCGGCACCAGATCGGCACGCTGGTGGACGCGTGCAACGAGTGTGGGCAATGCGATGTCTGGTGCCCGGAGGACGGCGGCCCCTACATCGTCAAACCCAACGTCTTCCTGAGCCGCGAAGCCTTTGACGATCACGCGTCCATGCATGGATTCCACGTGGACGACGACCGCGCCGGCATCCACTGGCGCCGCGGCGAGGACCTCTTCCACTTTCGCGAAGACGACGCCGGTGGCCGAATCACAACTGCGGGAGGCGAGGTCGCTTTCTCCGCGGAGGGTGGCATCCGGGAGACGGTCGGGACGGACGAGCTCGACCTCACGGTCGTCACCGTGATGCGCATGATGCTGGACGCCCTGCGAGAGGGGCGGCACAGTACGTTCTTCGTCTGATTCCGCGCGCCGACTCCCGGCACCGCGACCCAATGACCCTACGGCCTGAGCGGCCACCTGCTTTTGAGAGATACGAATGAGCCTGCCCCTACTCCCTACGCTCGAAGAGCTGCTGCACCCCGAGACCCAACCCGAGAGCATCCGTGACCGGGTCGCCGCCAGCACGGACGAGCTGGACCCCATCCGCCTGTTCGACATGACCTGGCGCGACGCGGGCGGCGGGGTCGACAGCATCACCCTCCCCTCCGCAATGACCGGAGTGGCCGCGCCCATCGTGGTCATGAGCGGCCGCCGCTTCCCGAGTGGCAGTCACAAGGTGGGACCGGCGTACAGCTGCCTGCGCGAGATGATTCTGCGCGGCGAGATTCGTCCCGATGGCAGCACGTTGGTGTTTCCATCCACCGGAAACTACGGCATCGGCGGCGCCTGGGTTGGCCCCCGCGTGGGCTTCAAGTCGCTGGTGGTCCTGCCCGAGGAGATGAGCGCCGAGCGCTTTGAGAAGATCCGCGCGTACGGCGCGGACGTCATCGCGACCCCCGGCTGCGAGTCCAACGTCAAGGAGATCTACGACAAGGTCGCCGAGCTGCGGGCGGACGCGAACAACCGAATCCTCAACCAATTCGAGGACTTCGGAAACTATCGCTTCCACTACCACGTGACCGGCGGCACCGCGGTGGAGCTCGCCCGCGAGCTCGGATACAGCGGCATCGCCGCGTTTGTGTCCGCCATGGGAAGCGCAGGCACGATCGCCGCCGCCGACCGAATCAAGGCCGAGCACGCGGGCTGCCGCATTGTGGGCGCCGAGCCCATCCAATGCCCCACACTCTACAACGTTGGCTACGGCGGCCACGCCATTGAGGGCATCGGCGACAAGCACGTCACCTGGATTCACAACGTCCGCAATATGGACATGCTCGTCTGCATCGACGACCAGGCGTGCCTGGAGGCCCTGCAGCTCGTACAGGAGGGACACGAGACGCTGGCCGAGGAGCTCGGCCTCGGCCGCGGCGCCCTCGCGCACCTCAAGGACTTCTTTGGCGTCAGCGGCATCTGCAACGTGCTGGGCGCCATCAAGACCGCGCGTCTCTACGAGTTCGGCGCCGACGAGCCGGTGTTCACGGTGGCGACCGACTCATTTGATCGGTATCCGTCCGTCCTCGAACGGCTCACCGCCAATTGCGGCCCCCAGACCGAGGACGTAGCCCGGCGGCGCATCCAGCATTTCCACGGCGCCGACACCGAGTGGTGCCAGGAAGGGACAATGGCGGTGCGCAAGCGCTGGCACAACCAGAAGTACTTCACCTGGGTGGAGCAGCAGGGCAAGTCCGTGGAGGAGCTCAACGCCCTCTGGGAGCCGAGCTTCTGGCACGCCCTGGCAGACGAGATCCCCGGCCTGGACGAGGCCACTCTGGCGCTCCGATGAAGCGCCTGCTCCAGAACGGCCTCGTGCTGAACCTGTCGCCCCCCTCCGTGGCGGTGGCTGACATCTCCATCGCCGACGGCACCATCGAGGCTGTGGGCCCCGATCTCGACGCCGACGGCTGCGACGAGATCACGGACCTGGCGGGCAAATGGGTGATGCCGGGCCTGTGCTGCGCCCACACGCACCTCTATTCCGCGCTGGCGTGCGGGATGCCTGGCCCCACCGCACCGGTGTCGAGCTTCGCAAACATGCTCGAGCAGGTCTGGTGGCGGCTGGACAAGGCGCTGGACGATCAGGGCGTGGAGGCCAGCGCGCTGGTAGGCGGCGTGGCCGCGCTGCGGGCTGGGGTGACCACGCTCGTCGACCACCACGCCTCGCCCAACGCGATCGCTGGCAGCCTCGAGCGAATCGATGGCGCGCTCGACGTCGTCGGGCTGCGCCGGATCTTGTGCTACGAGGTGTCCGACCGCGACGGACCCGAGCGGGCGTTGGCGGGAGTCGATGCACACCGGGCGTTGCTCGAACGCGGCGCGACGCAGAGTACGGCGGTGATGGTGGGCGCCCACGCCAATTTCACGCTCAGCGACGAGACCCTTCGCGCCTGCGCGAGGTTGGCCACGGACACCGGCGTCGGCCTGCACATTCACGTGGCCGAGGCCCGCGACGACCGGGAGGCAGTCGGTGAGAGCCTCATCGCCCGCATGGCCAGGCTTGGCGCACTCCGGCCGGGAAGCCTGCTGGCGCACTGCGTCCACCTCGATGACGACGAGATCGCCAGGATCGCGGACGCCGGCGCGTGGGTCAGTCACCAGCCGCGCAGCAACATGAACAACGCGGTCGGCTACGCGCCGGTGGCGTCGTTTGGCGAGCGCACGATGCTGGGCACGGACGGGATTGGGGCGGACATGTTCGCGGAGCTCCAGACGGCATGGTTCAAGGCCCAGGAACAGGGCGTTCCTTGGAGCCCAGACCGGTGGCTCGCGTCCCTGACTTCGTCCTACGAGTTCTGTGGCCAGCAGCTCGGGGTGAAAATCGGTCGCATCGAGGCCGGCGCGAAGGCCGACCTCATCGTGCTCGCCCCCTGCCCTGGCCCGCCGCTGCGCGCGGAGAACCTCGCGGCTGCGATGATCTTCCGATTGGGCGCCGGACAGGTCCGACACGCCATGGTCGATGGCGAGTGGCGCCTTTGGGCGGGCGACCCGCTCGGCATCGACACGATCGAGCTGGACAGGACCGCCCAGGCGGCGGCCGAAGGCCTCTGGAGCCGCATGTAGTCGGTGCGACCGCGCCTGGGACACGCCGTCCCCCGCAGCGTCGCCTCGCGGCGCGTTCCCTCACTGTTGGCACCGGCGGCGCCGGCGCCCCATCCATCCACAGGGCAGCATTGCGCGGTGGGAGCGTTCTGGGCAGACTGCTCTGGCCTCAGATGGAGTCCTCATGGTCCCGACGCTCCCCAACGCGACGCAAGAGAACATCGAGGATGTGTACGGCGAGATGGGTCGCCTGTGGCTCATCGAATTGCCCGACACGCTCGCGCGGGTTTGCCGCACGTGGGGACTGCGCGTCGACGCGTGTCTCGGTGGCAACTACGCGGCGGTCTACCTCGTCCACGATGAGACAGGCGCACTCAAGGTTCTCAAACTGGGGGTGCCCTCCGCCGAGATGGAAAGGGAGTGGCGTGCGCTCAGGGCCTTTGACGGCAACGGCTGCGTCCGGCTCCTTGACCTGGACGAGGCCGGGACGGCGCTGCTTTTCCGGCGCGTGACACCCGGACGCGGCGCGCGCGAACTCGCCGACGACCAGGCGATGCGGGTGGCGGCGGACCTGATGGTCCAGTTGCACAGCGCGCCTGACGACGACGCGCTCCCAGATGTCGCCGAGCTCGCGTCTGGCTTTGCGCGGCTGCGGCGCGCCCACAAAGGCGGGACCGGCCCGTTTGACGAGGGTCTGGTCGCCGCCTCCGAGGAGACCTTCCGGACAGTGCTCGACGGCCTGGAGCGGTGCACGCTTCACGGGGACCTGCACCACGGAAACATCCTGTCGGACGGTCAAGATTGGATCGCCATCGACCCCCACGGCGTGCGAGGGCCTGCGCAGTGGGAGGCCGGCGCCCTGCTGCGCAACCCCTGGGAGACGCTGCGCACTGAGCCCCGGCTGACCGCGCGCATGGAGCGTAGAGTGGACATTCTCTGCGAGGCGATGGCGTGGGACCGCGCGCTCGTACGCCGGCTGGCCGCGGCCCAGGCTGTGCTGTCCAGCGTCTGGAGCTGGGAGGATCACGGGAAGGCAGACCCCCTCGCGCTGCGGGTCGCCGGCGCGCTCTGGCGCTGATCCTGCGGCAAGAATATGGCGTTGCGGACGGCGTGTGTGCTACGACCGCCCGTATGACGAATCTGGACTCGCTTCTCGGGCGCATCTACCACCGCGCCGCCGACCTTCGCGATCGCAATTTTCTGTTGACCTGGGACCTCAGCTTGCCTGAGGTCGAGACCGTGTTGGACGCCGCCAACGCGCTGCGTGAGCTGCGCCGTATGGGCCGTGACACGCGCCTGTTTCACACGGGCATGGCCGTCAGCATCTTCCGCGATCATTCCACACGGACCCGCTACAGCTTCTCGTCGGCCACAAACCTGACGGGCCTGGAGCATATGGACCTGGATGAGACCAAGTCTCAGATCGCCCACGGCGAGACGGTCCGTGAAACAGCAAATATGCTGAGCTTCCTCACCGAGGTCATCGGCATCCGCGACGACATGTACCTCGGCGCGGGACACACCTATATGTTGGAAGTCGCCGAGGCGGTGCGCCGCGGCGCCGAGGAAGGCGTGCTCGATCGCGCGCCCACGCTCATCAACCTCCAGTGCGACGTAGACCACCCCACGCAATCGCTGTCCGACCTGGCGCATCTCGCGCAGGAGTTTGGCGGGCTCGAGAACCTGCGTGGCAAGAAGATCGCCATGAGCTGGGCCTACTCCCCGTCCTACGGCAAGCCCCTGTCGGTGCCGCAGGGCATCATCGGCCTGATGACGCGCTTTGGCATGGACGTGACCCTGGCGCACCCGCCGGGCTACTCGCTCATCCCCGAGGTGGAAGAGGTCGCCGCGCGGCAGGCCGCTGAGACCGGCGGCTCCTTCACGAAGGTGCAGTCGATGGAGGAGGCGTTTGACGGCGCCGACATCGTCTACCCCAAGAGCTGGGCGCCGTACGCCGTGATGGGCGAGCGGACCAAGCTCCTGCGCGCCCGCGACCGCCACGGTCTCGACGCTCTGGAGCAGCGCGCTCTGGGGGAGAACGCCCAGCACAAGAACTGGACGTGCGATGAGGCCATGATGGCCCGCACCAACGGCGGCGAAGCCCTCTATATGCACTGCCTGCCCGCCGACATCTCCGGCGTCAGCTGCGAGCATGGCGAGGTGTCTGCCGGCGTGTTCGAGAAATACCGCGCCAAGACCTACGTCGAGGCCAGCTACAAGCCGTACGTCATCGCCGCAATGATGCTGCTCGGCCGTTTTGCCGCACCGGCTGACGTACTCAAGAAGATCCAAGGATGATTATGACCAGCAACCTCGCCGCCCAGATTTTCGAGCTCGCGGAGAAGTACCGCGACGACGCCATCGCGCTCCTCTCCGACGTGATCGCCATCCCCGCCACCAGCAACACGGAGGGGCCACGCCTGGAGTTCCTCAAGCGCGCGATCGAGAAGCTGGACGCCGCCGACCGCACGTTCATCGACCCGTTCGGCAACCTGTGCTGGGTAGTCGGAACCGGGCCGAAGGTGCTCTGGTTTGACGGCCACACGGACTGCGTTGGCACCGGACCTCTGGAGGACTGGGACGCGGTGGATCTCCACCCGCACGAGACCGTCCTGAAGGGCAATCACCTGTACGGGCGCGGCTCCGCAGACCAGCTCGGCGGCGTCATCAACCAGGTGTTCGCCACCAAGATCATCAAGGAGCTGGGACTCGGCACCGAGTACACCGTCTACTCCATCGGCACCGTGGCCGAGGAGGACAACGACGGTGGCGGTCCGCGCTGGTTGTTCAGCGAGGGCATCAAGTCCGGCCTCTACCCCAAGCCCGACGCCGTCGTCCTCACCGAGGGAACCGGCCACGCGGAGAAGGGCGCGCTCGGTATCTACCGTGGCCACCGCGGTCGCATGGAGATCGTCGTGGAGACGTTTGGGCGCAGCTGCCACGGCTCCAACCCGGACATTGGCGACAACGCCATCGTCAAAATGGCGCCCATCATCCAGCAGGTGAACGAGCTCCAGACGAGCAAGGTGCTCAAGGACCACCCCTTCATTGGGCGCGGCTCCGTGACCATCAGCCGCATCTCGGACAACTCCCCGTCCAACTGCTGCGTCGCGCCGTATTGCAAGATGATCCTGGACCGCCGCATCACCTTTGGTGAGACCAAGGAGAGCGCGCTGGCCGAGATCCGCAACCTGCCCGCGGTCAAGGCTCTGGGTGATCAGGTCAAGGTCGATACGCTCCACTACACCGAGCCGACCTGGACCGGACACCCGGTGGACGACGACATCTGCTTCCTCGCGTGGGCGACGCCCGCGGAGGACCCGGTCGTCACCTCGGCAGTGGAGACCTACAAGGCGATCATCACCCCCAACGCCGCCCGTGAGGAGTACAAGACGTGCTTCAAGGCCGAGCCGCGGGTGGAAGGCTGGATCTTCTCCAGCGATGGCGTCGGCGTGCCCAACGACATCCCCACCATCGGGTTCTCCTCCGGCATGGAGCAGAACGCGCACATCGTCGGCGAGTTCGTAGACGTACGTGAGCTCGTGGGCACCATCGCGTTCCTGGCGCTCTTCCCGACGATCTGGGTCTCCCGTGTCTGAAGGCAGTGACCTCGTTGTCGTCGCCGTCGGTGGCAACAGCCTGACCCAGCCGGGGCAGATCGGCACGCTGCCCGAGCAGCGGGTCAACGCCCAGACGACCTGCGCGGCCATCGCCGGGATGGTCGAGATGGGCTACCGGGTCGTGCTCACCCACGGCAACGGGCCGCAGGTCGGGAACGTCCTGTGGCGCGTGGAGCTCGCGGCGCACCAGGTGTACCGGCTCCCGCTCGACGTCTGCGGGGCCGACACCCAGGGTGGCATCGGCTACATGCTCCAGCAGATTCTGGGGGACGAGCTGCGTCTGAGGGGCCTGGACGACCGGGTCGCCACGGTGGTGACCCAGGTGTTGGTGGACTCGGACGACCCCGACTTCCAGAACCCGAGCAAGCCCGTTGGGCCGTTCATGCCTGAAGAGATGGCCAAGACCCAGATGGGACTCGGCTGGCAGATGATCAAGGTGGACTCGCGGGGCTGGCGGCGCGTCGTTCCGTCACCGCAACCGCTGCGGATCCTTGAGTTCGACGCCATCAAAGCTGTGGTGGCGACCGGCGGCGTGTGCATCTGCACCGGCGGCGGCGGCGTCCCGGTATACCGCGACGAGACCGGCCGGACCATCGGTCTGCAGGGCGTCATCGACAAGGACCGCGCGTCCTGCCTGTTGGCCAAGAACCTCGGCGCGGAGAGGCTGGTGATCAGCACGGGCGTCGCCGAGGTCCGGTTGGACTTCGATACGCCCAATGAGCGCCCGGTGCGCGAGATGACGGTCGACGAGGCCCAGGCCCACCTGGACGCGGGACAGTTTCCCGCGGGCAGCATGGGACCGAAGATCGAGGCCGCCATCAACTTCCTGCGCGCCGGCGGCAAGCGGGTCCTCATCACCGACCCGCCCAACCTCACCGCTGCGCTGGACCTGAAGGCGGGCACGGTCATCACCGCGGACTGACCGCGCGGTCGCGACGCGCCGGCAGCCTCGACCGGTCGTGCCACCCCATTCTCCGCAGGCTGACTGCGCCGATCAGCGCGGGCCGCGTGGCCCCTCTGCCCAGGCCTACCTGGCCTTGGCGGGATAGCCCGTGGCGCGATCCAGACGGGACAGCACCCCCGCCTCGGCGCGGGTCCGGGTGTCCGACTGCGCCGTTTCCAGCATCGCGATGGTGGGGTCCGGGTCTTTGGGGCGCACCGGAGGCTGTTTGTGAACGCGGGTGAGGCTGCCCACGATCATCCCGTCCTTGACCCGCACCCAATGGCGGCTGCGGCTGCACGTGACCGCGAAAATCGTCCGGGTCGTGAACTGCACCCCCGCCGTGGCCTCCTCGCAAAACACACGGTCGGTCGCGACCACTTCAGCGGACGACGAGATCTTGTCAGGCACGGAGTCCGCCAGCTTCTTCCCCAGCGCCCTTACCTGCCCCGATACGCTCGTCAGGAAGGCGATGCCCTCTTCGCAATTGGCGCTCGTCGCCGCATCGTGCGGGCCGGAATCCGGGTTGCATTCGCGCGCGCCCTTGGGAGTGAACGCCACCGTGTTCATCACCTTGCGCAGGTCATCCTGAATTGCTTTGACGTCGTCGGCGCTGGCGCCGCAGGGCGACTGTGCCCCTTTGCCCGGCCCATTCACAAAGCGCGCGCCCTCCGTATTGACGGGCGCCGCCGCGACCACGGCGGCGTCGGGCAGCTTGCCACCTGGCGCTTCGAGAGCCGTCGGCGCCGGGCCCGCGGCGGCCTGTGCGGATGCCGCCAACGATTTGTGGCACTCGATCAGGCGGCTGCGCGCGTCTTCGACCCGCTTCTCCACGTCGGTGCGCGCGTCGCGCAGGTCGGCATTGGCCTTCTGGTACCGGGTCCATGGCCCCGTATCCACGGGAGGGGCTTGCGGGGCGGAATCGGGGTCCACGGAGGAGTCACACGCGACAAGCAGCAACAAAGTCAGGGTCAGCACTCGGTTCATGGCGCGAGTGTCGCCAGCCGTGGCGCTGCTGTCCACCGGTTGAGGCGCGCGACCGGCTGCGGTACCACTTCCGGGACCCAAAAGTGGCAGGAGTGGAACATGAGCGAGGGATTCTACGTCGGTGAGACACTGGACGGCGACCGGGAGCGAACCGGCGCCCAGGTCCACATCGACCCTTCGGACTTCACCACCCATGGTGTCGTCCTCGGCATGACCGGCAGCGGCAAGACAGGTCTGGGCGTCGTCGTGCTGGAGGAGGCCCTGCGACGGGGAATCCCGGCCATCATCCTCGACCCCAAGGGCGACCTGGGAAACCTGCTGCTTACGTTCCCGTCGTTGTCGGCCGAAGAGTTCGAGCCCTGGGTTGACCCGGCGGAGGCGGCCGACAAGGGCCTGAGCGTCCCCGACTTTGCTGCGCGCGCCGCCACGAAGTGGCGCAATGGCCTCGGCGGTTGGGGACTGGGCGAGCCCGACATCGCGGCACTACGCCAGCGTGCCTCGCTCCAGCTGCTGACACCTGGGAGTACGGCGGGCAACCCGGTCAGCCTTCTTGGCTCACTTCAGGCACCGGACCTGGATTGGGAGGTGGAAGGCGAGACCATCCGCGACGAGATCGCGGCGTGGGTGACGGGCCTTCTGGGCATGGTGGACATTGACGCCGACCCGCTGACGAGCCGCGAGCACATCCTCATCTCCAACGTCATCGAGGCCACGTGGCGGGCCGGGCGGAGCCTGGATCTGCCAACCCTGCTCGGCCAGATTCACAGGCCGCCGCTGCGCAAACTCGGCGTGTTCGACGTGGACACCTTCTTCCCCGAGAACGACCGCATGAAGCTCGTCATGCGGCTCAACGCCCTCGTGGCATCCCCGAGCTTCGCCGCGTGGCTCGAAGGCCCGCCGCTCGAGATCGAGTCACTGCTCAAGAGCCCGGACGGTCGGCCGCGCGGGTCGGTCCTGGCGCTGTCGCACCTCAGCGAGAAGCAGCGTCAATTCGTTGTCACGCTCGTCCTGTCTCGCGCGGTGAGCTGGATGCGACGACAGCCAGGCACCGGGTCTCTCCGGGCGCTCATCTACCTGGACGAGGCGTTCGGCTTTGCCCCGCCCACCGCCGAGCCTCCGACCAAGCGGCCGCTGCTCACCCTGCTCAAACAGGCCCGCGCCCACGGGCTGGGCGTCATCATGGCAACGCAGAACCCCGTGGACCTCGACTACAAGGTCATGAGCAATGCGGGCACGTGGTTCATCGGGCGCCTCCAGACCCAGCGCGACAAGGCGCGGATCCTCGAGGCCATGAAGTCCTCGTCCGGAGCCGTGGACGTGGGCGAGGTGGACGCGATGGTCGGCTCCCTCGGCAAGCGCGAGTTCCTGTGGTGGTCCGCCAAACGACCGACCCCCACGCTGTTCACCAGCCGCTGGGCCATGTCCTACCTGCGCGGCCCACTGACCCGGTCCGAGGTCGGGAGGTTCCGGGTTGCAGGTCCGGTCGAGGACACGACGGAAGAGCGTCCACCCATGGCGGACGACGTCACCGAAGACGTCCCTCCGGTCCAGGCCCACTCTGAGATGGCGCGGCTGGCGGACAACGAGACGCTTGTCCAACCCGAGACCGCCGACGGTGTGGAAGTGTATTGGCTCGACCGCGGTGCGCCATGGGCCGACGACCTGGGCCTCGACGTGCACAGCGATCGCTGGCAGGCCGCGGTCGCCTGCCGGGTTCACCTCAACTACCGCGACACCAAGGCGGAGCTGGACCACACCGAGGAGTGGGAGTGCATCTGGTTCCCCGTGGACGAGTACTTTGACGCTGAGAGTGGCTATCCGCTCGACTACGACGACCGCGACCTGCGTCAGGAGGCCCCCGGTACGCCTGTCTACGTCGTGCCCACCGCCCCGCTGCACACCAAGACCTGGTGGAAGCGCGTCGGCTCCGAGCTGCGCGCCTGGCTGCGACGATCGCGGGAGATCGAGATCTTCCAGAACAAGCCGCTGAAGCTCTACTCCAGAATCGGCGAGTCCGAGCTGGAGTTTGCCACGCGCTGCGAGCGGGTCGGCGCCATGCGGGCGGACGACGAGATCGCCAAGATGCGCGAGTCCATGGAGCGCCGCTTCGTCAGCGCTCGCCAGCAGATCGCCGCGGCGGAGCGGGCGTTGAGCACAGCGGAAGCCCAACTCGACAGCCGGAAGCGGGACGAGTGGGTGTCCGGCGCCGGCAGCATCATCAGCGCGTTCTTTGGGGGGCGCAGCCGCGTGCGAAGCATGGCCACGGGTGCTCGCGGCATCTCGCGCCGGCGCTCACAGGTGAACACACAGTCCACCCGCGTCGAGGCGGCGGAACAGAAGCTCCAGGAGCGGTTCGCGAGAGTCCACGAGCTGGAGATGGAGATCCAGGACAAGGTCACGAGCGCCCAGGTGGAGTGGGCCGACAAGGCGACGGAAGTCGAGGCCATCGAGATCGGTGTGTCCCGTTCCGGCGTCGAGATCGACGAGTTGGTGCTCGTCTGGGTCCCGGTCAGCTGACCCCGCCTGGGTCGAAGCGCCGAGGCGCGTTCCCTGCGACAGCGCCGCCTACTCGGGACGCCGGGGCGTCCCGAGCCACAGAAGTCCCACCAGTACGCCCCACAAGAGAGCGGACGAGACGATGATGCCGCCCGCCCAGTACCAGGGCGCGGGCCCGATCCCCGTGCGCTGGCCCGGCTTGGGTGGGATGTCGCGGTAGGCGTTGGTCAGCTCGCCGTTGACCCTCCTGACGCTGACATGGACGGTCTCGTCCCGCGTCAACTTGCCGAGCCCTGGCTCGCGGTGGAAGCGGATCTTGAAAGTGTAGTGGCATTGTAAGGGAGCGCATTGCTTGCGCGTCCCGGCGATGTCGAAGTCCGGCAGGGCCGGCGGCTTGCCTTTGCGCGGCGGCAAGAGCCCATTTCCGCTGGCCTGATCTGCCAGTACGCGGCACGCTTTTGGACCGCAATAATGCCGGCTGAACGTTTCCTGGCGCCGCAGTTTGTCTTCCTTCCCGTCGACGTACCAGCCGAGGTACTTCCGGGCCTCCGCGAGCCGCTCGGGACCGCCGGCCACGGCACGCGCGGGCATCCCCAGACCGAACAAAAGACCTACTACGGCAAGCAGGATTCGCCGGGTCATGCGGACAAGGGGAGTTTGTGGAGGATGACCATGGCCACCAACGCGAAGACTGGCGCGGGTACGACGAGCCCGGCGATCCCGGCGACCATGGGCGCCACGGCAATCCGGAGGCGACGGCGAAGCCCAAAACCCACGGTAAACAGGCCGACGACGCCCGCGTAACCGTAGAGACTCCAGGACGCCGTTTGCAGGCCCGTCCTCCAATCGAGCTCGTTGGACCGGCTGAGCCGCAGCAGCTCCTCGTGGCAATATCCCAAGGCCCAGACCAGGGCACCAAACGCGACCAGGAGCCCGATCACATTGCAGATGGCCCCCGCCAATTGCCGCCCAGGACGGGCGTCCCAGTCAGCGACGGTCATGACGCCCAGGGCGTACACGCCAAACCCCAACACAGCCAGTGGCAGGCCGATGCAGGCGATGATGGGTACCCCGGA
>CALBXO010000149.1 GCA_937890335.1 uncultured Pseudomonadota bacterium
GTAGCGGACGGCGGCCCGGACCACGGTGGGGTCCGACATTCCGAACGTATGCTCGACGTCGAGGAGCTGGACCTGCTCGGCTTCCGGGAGCCACGCCTCGTCGATGGAAACGGTCTTGTCGCGCGCGCCTGCGATGATGGCAAACGGGCAGTCGGGGGCCGGCCATGGCGGCGGCTGCTCGGCGCTCAGCTCGCCGAGCACCGGTCCCATCACCGCCTTGGCCAACGGGTGATCCCGCCATTTGTCGGCGATCGCGGCGCCGTTGTTGGGCGGGAAGATCATGAGCAATCGGTGGACCTCCAGGCGCTCGCGCCACACGGGGTCCTTCTCCGCCAACACCGCGCGCACCACGATGCCTCCGAGGCTGTGGGTCACGAAGCTGACGTGATCGATGCCGCGCGTCCGCTCCAGCACCAGGCGCACCTGGTCCGCGAAGTCCTCGACGTTGCGCCGTGTGGACGGGTAGTTGATGTCCATGACCTCATAGCCGGCGTCGAACAAGGCGCGTGACAGGGCGCGCAGGGAGTCTTTGGCTCGGATGAGTCCGTGAAGCAGCACCACGGCGTGTCGCGCTTTGGGACGCAGTCCGCTGCTCAGGCGCACCCGCTCAAACGCGACGCGGCACTCCTCGTAACTGCCCCAGGCGCGGCGCCTGTCCGCGGTGTCCAGGAGCCGACAATGCCCCCCGCTCAGGCCCTCCTGAATCCGCCACCCGGCGTGGTGGAACACGTCGGCCCAGAGCTGTTTGCCGCCCAATGTTCGGGCGATGAAGTTCTGCCGCGGGGCGCCGAACCGGCTCTCGAGCAGCCGGACGCGCTCGCGCTCGCAATAGGGCTTGGAGCCGCTGCCAAACCGGATCTCCGGGTCGCGCGCGTCCTCCACGCGAAACTCGCCGGGCTCGTGGGGGATGGGATCAATCGCGATCCCAAGCAGTACATCACGCACTTGCAACACGGAGCACCTCGTCCAGGGTCACGAGCCCGGCGCGGGCTTTGGCCAGGCCGTCGAGAAGCAACGGACGCATGCCTTCCTGGCACGCCTGCTCGTGGATTCGGTGGGACGGCGCACGCTCTGCGACCAGGTCGCGCAGCGTGGACGAGACGACGAGGAGTTCGTACAGGGCCATCCGCCCGTCAAACCCTTTGCCAACGCACTTTTCGCAGCCGCGGGTCGAGTAGAACGGCCCGGCTGGCGGTTCTGGAATCCCCAGCAGGGCCAATTGCTGCCTCTGAGCGCCCGACACCGGCGCCTCCTGGCGGCAGGCCGGGCACAGGCGTCGACAGAGCCGCTGGCTGATGACGCAGGCGGTCGCGGAGGCGAGCTGCACGGGGTCGACACCGATCTGCACGAGGCGGGGAAAGACGCCCGCGGCGTTGTCCGCATGGACCGTTGTCAGGAGCAGGTGCCCGGTCATGGCCGCGCGCATCCCGATGTCCGCGCTCTCGTCGTCGCGGATCTCGCCCATCAGAATGACGTCGGGGTCCTGGCGCAGCAGCGAGCGCAGCCCGGCGGCGAACGTGAGCCCGCGGCTCGCCTCGATCTGGGTCTGGCTGAAGGCAGGGAAGTCGAACTCGATGGGGTCCTCGAGGGTGACGATGTTGGTCTCGTCGCCTCGGGTCGCGTGGATGTGCAGAAGGCTCGCGTACATCGTGGTGGTCTTGCCGCTGCCCGTGGGCCCCGTGAGCACGATGAGACCCTGGTTGCGGTTCAGCACCGCCTTGAGGGTGTCGCGGACGCGCGCGGTCATCCCGAGCGCGTCAATGTCGTAGCGGGCGGGATCGTGACTCGCCAGCCGCAACACCACCTTTTCGCCGTGGTTGGTCGGCAGGATGGAGACGCGGGCACCGAATCCGGTGGTGTTCATCTGGATCCGCCCGTCCTGCGGCCGGTTCTTCACGAAGATCTCCAGCTCGGAGATGACTTTGATGCGGCTGACCACCGCCGGGTGCAGGTGGGCGGGGATGGACGCGAGCTCGTACAATACGCCGTTGACCCGCAGCGAGGCGCGGGCGACCTCCCGATCGGGCGTCAGGTGGATGTCGCTGGCCCCGAGCGCGATGCCGGCGCGCAGCAATTGGTTGACGAGCTGTGGAGCCGACGGACTGCGCGCCCCCAGCACCTGGGCGACGCTCTCGGCGAAGGCGGGGAGGGCAGAGATGGGCTGGCTACCGGGCAGCTCCAGATCGTGCTCCGTGACCTCCTGGCCGGAACTGCGGCGCCCGCGGAATCTGCGGACGAGCTGGCGAACCAGGAGCAGCAGGAATACGACGGCGCCGAGCCCGAAGGCGCCCCACGCGAGCATCCCGGACGAGATCTGCCATCCCTGAAACTCCAGCACCTGGCTCATCCACTCGGGCGCGAGCCGGTCGCCATACCCGGCGATGGCCAGGAACGCGAGGAACCCCAGCACAAACAGGATCAGCATGACCAGGAGATAGGCTGTGCGACCGCGCTCCATGACTTCTAGTGTTCCGGCACAGTGACATTGACGAGTTGCCGCCGGCCCCTCGACCGGATCTCGGCGCCTCTCGTCGTCGCCGTGGTGGGACCACGCCTCCTCGTTCCTTGACCTCCGGCCGGGTTGCTCCCCGGAAACTCACCAATGTGCCTGTGCAGAAGCACTAGAGCCACCCTCCGAGCAGTCCCTTTCGCCTCAGCACCACCACGACGTCGTACCACGGCAGCATGGCGCCGTCTTGAAGTTCGAAGTCGGGCTCCACGAAGAGCAGGTGATGGGTGAGGGCGCCTGGCGGCACCGGAGCGACCCGGCAACATACGCCCGCCCATTCTACTTCGAGGCCCTCTCGCGCCAGATCCCGCCACGCCGACCGGGCGATCTGGACCTCCAGGAACAGGTCACCGTCCACGGTCCAGACGCCTTCGTCGAGGCGTGCGCCGCGGCGGTAGAAGTCGCGCTGAAACGGGGCGCCGTCGCGCCGAGCCAGGTTCTCGCGCTGGAGGTCGTCCTCGTCGCCCAGGGCGTCATAGCCTGCCCTCCACTCCAGGTGGTGTTGAAGCTCGTGTGTGATGGTTTCCCAGAGCTCGGCGTCCCAGTCGAAGCTGGGATCACGGGCAGCGATCGCCGCGAAGGAGCCGTGGTAGAGATAGATCAGGTTCTGCACGGGTGCATCGGGGATGCTCGCCGTGGCGTCCGACATGCACTCGCCCATGAGGTGAACGTCGGGAAACTCTGGGTCGGTGTGCGGGTCCGGCTCGACAAAGAAGGCTGCGACACCGTCCCGGAACTGCAGCGGGATGGATTCCCACAGCCGCCGCGCTTCCCGGTCGAAGGTGCGGTAGTCCATCGACGGGCCTACAGGCCGGAGGCCAGCTCGTCTTCGTCTGCGGTGGCGAAGTGGGAGACGAGCTCCGCGAGGCGCTCCGGATCGGTGATCGCCTCCAGGCCTGCCTGTAGATCCTTGGTGGGCGGCCCGAAGCGTGCGTTGTGGATCAAGATCAGGCTCTGCCGCAGACCGCGAGTGCGTCCTTCCTCCCGGATTCCGGTCAGAAAGCCCTCCAGGACCTGTTGGGCGGCCTGCTGCAGCTCACCCATGTCCATGGTGGTCTTGAGCGCCACACCAATCTCGTCATAGGCGTCGTCGATGCGTCTGGAAGCCTGGTGCATCCACTCTGGATCGCCGACGGGGACAGAGTCTCTCGCGCGGGCGGAGAATTCTTCCAGGAAGGCCTGGGCCTCCACCGCCACCTTTTTGGGATCTTTGGAGTCGTCGGTAGACATTGCCGAATGGTACGGTCAGGGGTCCGTCTGTGTCGATCGTCACTGCGAAAAACTGGTGTCGATTTCGAAAGGGGGATTAGTGTTGACGGGCTGTAGGTACGAGCAGGCGTGAACGGCTTACCAATTGATCCCATGTACATCGGCATCGGCGCAGGAGCGCTGGTGCTGCTTGTCATTGTCTGGCTGATGTCACGGCGCAAGTCCAAAGGTGGACCGGCGTTCAGCGAGGAGGTGCGCCTGCTCGTTGCCACTGGAAAACTCAAAGACGCGGCGATGCTCCAGCGCAAGAACGGCAACCTCAAAGAGGCCCTGAACCTGCTGGAGCGCGGCAAGAGCTTCAAAGAAGCCAGCCGCGTCGCCGCCGAGCTGGAGAACTACCCTCGGGCCGCGTCTCTGGCGGAGAAGGCCAAGGAGTTCGAGCGGGCAGCGGATCTCTACGCAAAGGCCGGCGAGTTCGGACAGGCTGGCAAACTCTACCGACGCAACGGCCTGTTCCGAAAGGCGGCGGAGGCCTTTGAGAAGGACTCCGAGGCGACGATGGAAGACATCGCCGAGATGTGGGAGAAGGCCTGCCTCGAGATCATGCCTGAGAACGCCGTGCAAGCGTACCAGGACGCCGAGGTCAAGATCGCACTGCACTGCGCGACCAAGGCGGCCGAGGCCTATAAGAAGGCTGGCAACAACGAGCGGGCGGCCCTGTTTTTCCAGATGGCGCAGCGCGAGGACGAGGCGCGGCAACTGCGCGGCAAGGACGTTCACACCGTCGCCGCCCAATTGACCCGCGCTCCCGGCATCACGGACATGGGAGCGGGAGGCGGAGGGACAGTCGGCAGCACCGTGGCAGGCGCATTGGGCGCCACGCTGGGAGGCATGCCGCCGACAGGCGATGAGGCCCGCCTCGCGCAGGTGGTTGGCCACGCTGTCAAAGCGGCGATGGACCACAAACCCGCCGCCGCGCCGATGCTGCTGACGAATCTGTCCGCTGCACCCCCGATCGATGCCGGCGCGGTCGGCACCGGCGTGAACGTGAACCCCAGCGTCGTCCGCGAGATCATCTACGTGCGCGACCAGGCGACAAACCGAGACACCGCCGTCGTTCGCAGCAACGATCGCTACGAGATCGGAGAGAAGCTTGGCGAGGGCGGCATGGCCGTGGTGTACCGAGCGCTCGACAAGACGCTGGATCGCCAGGTCGCGATGAAGTTTCTGCCCGTGGGCCTGACCGAAAACGTCATGGCGCTCAAGTATTTCCAGCGGGAGGCCAAGGCCGCGGCCGGAATCAACCACCCCAACGTCGTGACGATCTACGACTGCGGCGTGCTCGACGAGCGGCCGTTCATCTGCATGGAGCTGATGAGCGGCCAGCCCCTGGACGAGCGCCTCGATCAATTCCCGAGCGGGCTGCCCATCGACGAGCTCCTGGACATCGCCGAGGGGCTGCTGTCGGGACTTCAAGCGGCCCATGAGAGAGGCGTCGTTCACCGCGACATCAAGCCCTCCAATGTCATGATGTCCGACGAGGGCATCGTGAAGCTGATGGACTTCGGGATCGCGGGGGGCGGGGACCCGTCCAAGAGCACCATCATCGCCGGCACACCGCACTACATGGCGCCGGAGCAGTTCATCGGAAAAGGCATCGACCACCGGACGGATCTCTTCGCCGTGGGCGTTTCGCTGTACGAGTTGTTGACGGGTGTGAGCGCCTACGAATCCGCGGACCGGGCAGTCTTGCCCCGTCCGCCGCGGGCACTGCGCGCCGAGATCCCCTTCGCCATCGACCGCATGATTCTGTCTTGCCTGGCACGGTCCCCGGACGATCGCCCAGACTCGGCGGCCTCGCTTCTTGAGGTTGTTCGACGGGTCAAGGCGGACCGTGCCGGTGAGCAGGCCATCGGGTCTGTCGCGGTTCCGCCGTCGCCGAGGGTGCTGTCGCCGAGGGTGCCGTCGCCGAGGGTGTCGACGCCCGAGCCGGATTCGCTGGACGAGTTCTTCGACGGACAGGACGTTGAGCCTGTGCGGGCGCGAGATCCCGAGTCGGTCGACGACCTCTTTGACGAGTACGATGGCGGCGCTGGCCTGGCGACCGGCGAGCGGGTCGTCACCGCGGAGACATTGCTGGCGATCGCGGGTCGGCCGAGCGAAATGCAGCTCGAGTCCGACCGACACGGCGACGAAGACGACAGCGAGCGCAAGGTGACTGTGGACGCGAACGTGTCGGAGCAAGCGCCGGCTCTGGAACCCGTGACAGGATCGGCCATCCCGGTCGACCCGGGGCTTGGGCGAGCGATCCCTCGGCGCGGCGGCGCGGGTGAGCCGGCAGAAGGTGAGATCGATGCCGCGCTGGTCGCCTACCTGGAATCCCAGCGCATGAGCTCGCGCGGGGAGCCGATTACGCCCAGCGACGACGAGGAGATCATGTCGCTCGACGTACCCGTGGACACCGGCAGCCTCGATGAAGAGGTCAAGGACATCCTCGCGGACTACCTCAACGAGTAAGTTTGGGCTTGGGCAACCCGCGTTGCGCTGGCACTATGCAGCCATGGCGAACACTCAATTGAGCCAAGCGATGCTGGACGAAATCCGCGAGATTTTCGACCACTTCGACAAGGACGGCAACGGAACCATCGAGTCTCCTGAGTTTGCGGCGCTTCTGCAGGCGCTGGGCGCTGACATGAGCGACCGCGAGGTCGCTGTGGGGCTCGAAGCACTCGACACAGACGGAAACGGGCGCATCGACTTTGATGAGTTCGTGAGCTGGTGGGCGGAGAAGTGACGGCAGAGAGCGGGAGGTGGATCTCGGGAGCGGCGTCCCTCGGTGTGGGGCTCTTGCTCCTCTCCCTGGCGTCACCGGTGTACGCGGGGGGGCCGCGGCGGGGGTTGGCGGTCTTTGGGGCCCTTGGCTTCAATGGAAATGCTGACTGGGATGAGAAGGTCTTTCGGGGCCAGACAAGCGTCGAGCCGGTCGACGACGTCGAGGACATTCTCGGCTTTGGAGCTGTGTACGAGGTGAACCCCGGTGTGCGCAATGTCGCAGCAGGCGGCCGTTTCTTCCTGAGCACCGGCAAGCTCGAGGACTCGGACGATGAGCTGCTGTCCGTCGATGGCGGGGTCTGGGGCCGCTACTACCAGCCGGTGGGAGAAAACCTGTTGGCGTTCGGAGCGGGCGCGGCCGGCTTGACCTATGGACAGCTTACCGTCGACGACGACAGCGACAACCAGGTCAGCGGCATCGGCTACCACATCGTTCTCGGAGGCGGCCTCACGTACGGCCTCTCGAACAACCTCGGGTTCTTTGGTGGCCTGTTTTACGAGTACCAGGGATTCCCTTCGCTCAGCGGTGAGTACGCCGGCGCCGATCTGGAGTTCAAGGACTCGGAGATCAGCTTCTTCCTGTTGACGGCCGGCGTCCTCCTGGACATCTGAGCGTGTTTTGGGCGGAAAACAGCCTCGATCCGACGGTAGTTGCCCAAAAGCTATCCCTTCCTCGCGGGGTGTGATACGAGCATTGCCGCTCGGGTTCGGCGGGACAGTCCGCCGGACTCGTTTTCCTGAGGCGCCTCAAGCAGCGCCGTCGAGATTTGGACAGAGAAATGGGAAAGAAGATTTTTGTTGGTGGTCTCAGCTGGGACACCGACGACCACGGCCTTCGCGCGTACTTCGAGGAGTGCGGCACGGTGGATGACGCCAAAGTTATCACGGACCGGGAGACTGGTCGGAGCCGTGGATTCGGTTTTGTGACGTTTGCCACAGACGACCAGGCGCAGACCGCCATCTCGCAGATGGATGGTACTTCGCTTGACGGGCGCACGCTCAACGTGAGCGAGGCCCAGGATCGTCGCGGCGGTGGCGGCGGCGGCGGCGG
>CALBXO010000150.1 GCA_937890335.1 uncultured Pseudomonadota bacterium
ACGAAGGGTCTGACATCTGGCGAGTCTCCGAGGTCACGCCCTACCAGTAGCCCTCGCCCGAATTGAGCTCGGCGGCTGTCTGCCGAGCCAGCGGCGCGATGTCGCGCCGCACCACTGGGTCCGAACGATTGAGAAGAACCACCTGATGGCCCAAAGCCAGCACCTACAGCGCCAACTCCTACGCCTCGTGGCCATGCTCGTCGTGGTCTTGCTGCCGTGCAGCAACGCGAGCGCGCAGGAGACGGACGCCACCGCCGAGCGCAAAGTCGATGGTCTGGGAAGCGGCAAGATCCGGTTTCATCCGGCACTGACGCTCCTTGGCGGCTACGACACGAACGTCTTCTACGAAGACACCAACGAGGGCCCCGACGGGGCCGCGGTCATCGGCGTTCGGCCTGAGCTCGGGATCGAGACCTACAAGCCGACGAACGTCGATTTCCGGCTTAAGGGTGGGATCTTCTTCCAGTACTTCGTCTCTGACGACCCGTTGGTCTCGGAGCAGTCCGGCCTGGATGCGGACGCCACCGCTGGCATCACCTTCAACCCCAACGGGGCGGTGGCCTTCCGCCTTTCGGACACCTTCATCCGGACCAATGAGAGCCCGAGCGGGTCCACACTGCTGAGCTTCAACCGGATCTACAACAACGCCGGCGCCACACTGCTCATCCAGCCGGGTGGCAAGATTTTGACGGGGGAGGTTGGCGGTCGCGCCGCCATTACCCGCAACCAGCAGCTTGTGGAGCTGGACAAGAATGAGTTTGGGGTCCGTGCCGGGGTAAAGTGGAAGTTCCTGCCGAAGACGGCCCTCCTGTTCGAGGGCACCTGGGATTTCATCTTCTATGATGTGGCCGAGCGCTCCATTCCCGGTCTTGAGGAGGGCGACGAGCCCCAGTTCCTTTCTCCCTTCCAGGGTGCGTTCAGAAACGTGGATTCGCGGCCTCTGCGCCTTCGGGCGGGCCTTAAAGGACTGTTGCTGAACCGATTTGGCGTGACCCTGCTCGCCGGCTATGGACAAGGGTTCTACCGGGACGGTGACGACTTCAAGGGGTTCATCGGCACCGCCGAGATCGCCTACGAGATCGGGCCCACCAGCAGATTCCAACTTGGTTATGACCGCGCGTTTCGGGACAATACGTTCTCGAACTACGCCAAAGACCATCACGTCTACACGCGCTACAACCACCAGTTTGGCGGTCGGTTCGACCTCAAGCTGGAAGGTGGTTTCATTTATCGAGAGTTCTCCAAGATTCCGGCGGTCTTCCTGCCGGACGTGACCGTCGATGGTGTGCGAGGGGCCCAGGCCTTCTCGACGACCGAGCGCGTGGACCCGTTGGTGACGGGCAACGTAGACGGCACGTTCTTCATCACGGAGATCTTCACGGTGGGGCTGAACTACAACCTGGCGGTGAACACCTCGGACTTTGTCCAGATCACCGGCCAGGGCGCCACAGGGTCGGCGACGGCCCAATTCATCAAACACCGCGTCTTCCTTACGACGGGTGTTCGGTGGTAGCGACGGGCGCAGCAGGGCAGGCACAAATCGATGAGCTGTTGTTCCGGTAGAGGGAGCGTCCTCCTTGTGGTCCTGGCGTTGAGCCTGGTGGGCACGTGGGGATGCGCCACTGCCATCGATCCTGCCTACCTGCGTCTGGTAGAGGCTCCCGGCAGCGCGGAGACGCCCAGCGCGAACACCCTCGGCGCCGGCGACAAACTGTCCGTGCGCGTGTACGACGAGGAGAAGCTCGGCGGTGAGTTCGTCGTCGCTCCCGGCGGCACCATCAATTTCCCGCTGATTGGCAAGCTCGTTGTCGACGGGCTGACGTGTTCCGAGATTGAAGACGAGGTGGCCCGGCGTCTGGCCGAGGGCTACGTGCACTCTCCGAGCGTGACCTGTTCGGTGCTCGAGTTCGAGAGCAAGAAGGTGGCCGTCTTTGGTGAGGTCAACAGCCCCGGCAACTTCCGATACGTCGATCGCATGACCATTGTGCAGGCCGTAGCTGACGCGGGCGGCTTCAAGGATACGGCATCGCAGGACGGCACCACGGTGGTACGGGTCGTGCAGGGTGAGGAGCGGACGGCGAGGGTTCCTGTCTCGGCCATCCTCGCAGGCGAGGTCGCCAACCTGGAGTTGCTTCCAGGTGACATCATCGTCGTTCCGCGCAGCATCTACTGAGGCCCGACGATGTCCGATACACCCATCAAACCCATCACGCCAAGCCTCGGCGACGGCGGTGACGAGCCCATTCTGCCCATCCAGCAGTACTGGCACGTCATCCTCAAGCGGATCTGGACCATCCTGCTGGTGTTCGTCGCGGTTTTTGCGCTGGTGGCGGTCTACACGTTCAAACAACGCAAGGTCTACGAGGCGCACACCTCGCTCATCATCGAATTGTCTGCGCCACAGGTGCTCGGGAGCGACGTGCAGCCCGTTGTAGACGTGGCCCCGGCCGACTACCTCAACTCCGACCAATACTTCAAAACCCAGTACCGCATCATCAAGAGCCGAAAGATCGCGGACCGCGTGATCGAGAAGCTGGGACTGTCGGACGACCTCGTGTTCCTCGAGCTCGACCACATCACCGACCAGGAAGAACTCGCCAAGGAATTGGCGGACGTCGACCCGGTGGAGAAGTTGCTGGATGTGACCGAGGTGGACCCGGCCATCAAGACGCGGATTGTGACCATCAAGGTCCGCCATAGTGACCCGGAGTTGGCAGCGCGGCTGGCGAACACAATCGCGGAGACCTACCAGGCCCACAACCTGGAGCAGCGGCGCGAGTCCACGTACGGCGCCTACGACTGGCTGACGGCGCAGTACCACGACGTGAAAGGGCGGCTCGAGGGGTCCGACAAGGCGTTGTTCGACTACAAGAAGGACAACAATATTCTCTCCACGTCGCTGGAAGACCGGCAGAACATCACAAGCCAGCGGCTCATCGATTTGAACCGGCAGCTCACCAACATTCAGGGCGAGCGGCGCGCGGCCGACTCGGAGGTCGCCTCCATCCGGAGGCTGGCCAAGGGGCAGAAGAGCTCGGCGCCTCTGGATCAGGTGATCAACAACCCCCTGGTCCAGAACCTGAAGTCCACGTTGTCGGACCTCCGCAGACAGGAGGCTGGGCTCAGAGGGCGCTACCTGGACCAGCATCCGGAGGTGGTGGCGGTCCGCAAGCAGATTGTCGTGGTGGAGCGGGACCTCAACGGTGAGATCGAGAGCATCCTGGGCACCGCGGAGAATCGCCTGCGGCGCCTTCAGGAGACCGAGGGCAAGCTGAAGCTGTCGATTGAGACCATTCGCGGCGACGCGCTCAACCTGAACCAGAAGGAGCTCGCGTACCGACAGCTGGCGCGTGAGGCAGAGACGAACAGTCGGCTCTACGACCTGGTGCTCAAGCGCCTCAAAGAGACGGACATTTCGCGGCTGCTCCAGGACAACAACATCCACATCCTGGACAGGGCGTTGATCCCGGAAGACCCGGTGATGCCCAAGGTGCCGCTCAACCTGCTGATTGGCGCGGTCCTGGGGATGCTCCTTGGCGTCGCGATTGCGTTCCTGGCTGAGGTGCTCGACAGCAGCGTGAAGACGCAGGAAGACGTGGAGGGGCTGCTCGGCCTCACTTTCCTGGGTGTCATCCCGACCATCAAACAGTCGAACACGGGGCCCGAGAAGGGCATGCTCCTACCTGACGGCGAGACGCGCGATCTTCACGTGTTTGAGTTCCCGAAGAGCACCGTCGCCGAGTGTTGCCGGACCATCCGGACGAACATCATGTTCATGGCGCCGGACCGACGTGTGAAGCGCTTGCTCATCACCAGCGCCGGCCCGCAGGAAGGCAAGACGGTGACCAGCGTGAACATCGCCACCGTGATGTCACAGTCGAACTCCAAGGTGCTGCTGATCGACACCGACATGCGGCGCCCGCGCGTTCACCGCTGCTTCGGGATGGAGAACCACGTCGGGCTGTCGAGCCTGATTCTGGGCGAGGTGGAGTACAGCGAGGCCATCGCGCCGACTCCGGTGCCGAACCTGGACGTGTTGCTGTGTGGCCCGATTCCGCCCAACCCGGCGGAGCTCATGCACACCGAGCGGTTCCAGAAGATTCTGGCGGACCTCGATGATATGTACGACGTCATCATCATGGACTCGCCGCCGACGATCGCGGTGACCGACTCCATGATTCTCTCCCAGATGGTGGACGGCCTTCTGCTCGTCGTGAAGGGTGGTCAGACCTCGAAGGTCTTTGTGCGCAAGGCGGTGTCCCGGCTGCGCGGTGTCAACGCGCCCATCCTCGGCTGCGTGCTCAACGACGTGGACCTGGAGAACCGCCGCTACGGCCATTACTCGTACTACTACTACCGTCACTACGGACAGTACTACGCCGAGGACACGGAAGCGGCCTGATCTGACCTGCGCACGCGGTGGTCAGTGGCGCGGGCCTTCGGTGTGCCATGCACGCGCCAGGTCGCAGTCGACCTCGATGGCCGCGACCAGCTCATCCAACGAGTCGAATTTGAGTTCTGGGCGCAGCCATTTGTGTAGCGTCACGTCCACTTCGTGGCCGTAGAGCTGCAGGTCGGTCCTGTCGAGCACGTAGGTCTCCACATTGGGCGCCAGATCGTCGCCGATTGTGGGTCGGACGCCCACGCTGGTCACCGCCGGCCAGGCCGTCGCGTCATCCCATAGCGTGGAGACGTAGATTCCGTGCGGGATCATCATGCCCGCGCGCGGAAAGACATTGGCGGTGGGAAAGCCAAGCTCGCGGCCGCGCTGCTCGCCCCTGACGACCACGCCGCGCAGGGTATGGTCGCGACCGAGGAGGTGGCGGCACAGCGCGAAATCGCCGGCAGCCAGAGCTTTGCGAACGCGCGTCGAGCTGACGACATCCCCGTCAAACCGCACCGCCTCATGCACGTGCACTTCCATGCCGCGCGCCTGGGCGTGCCGACGCAGGTCCTCGGTGGTGCCGGCGCGCCCTTTGCCGAAATTGAAATCGTAGCCGACCCACACGGAGCGTGCATCGAGAGCCTCGTGCAGTACCTCGTGCACGAAGGCCTCGGGACTCAGGCTGGCGAGATCGCGCCCGAAGGGAAGGAGCACGGGGTGGTCGATGCCGGCCGCCCTGGACAGCGCGAGCTTCTGCTCCGGCGTGTTGATCAGGAAGGTGGGCTCCGGCTGTTTGCCGAAGAAAACCACGGGGTGCGGCTGAAAGCTGATCGCGACCCCCTGGGTGTCAGCAGCGCGGGCCGCCCGCCTGACATCTGCGAAGATCGCCTGGTGGCCGAGGTGCAGACCGTCGAAGTTGCCAATGGTGACCACGGGCCGCTGCACGCGGGACGCAAGGCAAGCCAGGGACTCGGCGTAGGTTGGAGGGGGCTGGCTCATGATCTTGGTTCGAGTCTGGCGGTAAGAGGTGGCTGGGGTGGAGCGACGCCGGTTGTCATGGGCTTCGTGCCCTTGTGCCCGCCTCGGTGAGGCGCCAGATTCAGCATCGGGACGCCCATGGTCACGGGGCGAAGTGTCCTTCGCCGGTGGGATTTGTCAACACCTGTGGCCCGGTTGGCAACGCGCACAGCGCGCCAGGCGTTGCGTTGGGTGGTACCCGTCAGTCGTCGCCAACGCCTACCGCGTCCAACATCAGCTCGCGCGGCGCCGGTTGGCCGGTCCACAATTCGAGCGAATCTGCGCCCTGGTGGACCAGCATGGTCAGTCCGTCGAGCCGGTGTGTGACCCCGGCCGCGTGGGCTGCGGCGAGGAAAGGCGTCGGGCCCTCCGCGCTGTAGCAGACGTCGTAGACCCAGGGGGCCCACGGGGTATCTGACCACACCTCAGCGGCCTTGTGGTGTTCGGCCGTGTCCGGAACCGTGCCGACGCCAAGGCTGGTGGTGTGAATCACCAGGTCGCAACGGGCGCGCCCGACGTGCAGTGCCATGTCGGTGTCGAGCTCCCGCGCGAGCGCCCGCGCCGCGTCGGAAGTTCGGTTGGCGATCCAGACTTCCTCGACTCCGAGGCGCTCCAGCGCGAGAAGAGCCCCGCGCGCGGCGCCGCCAGCGCCCAGAAGGAGCGCCGTCCGCGGGCTACCCTCCACAAACCAGCGGGACAGCGCCCGCAGCAGGCCGGTCACATCGGTGTTGTGGCCGGTCAGCCGTTCTCCCTCCGCGACGATCGTGTTCACTGCGCCCGCGCGCGTCGCGAGCGTAGCCAGGCCGTCCAGGTGGGCGCCGACCGCGCGCTTGTGGGGCAAAGTCACGTTGGCGCCCATCGCAACCCCGCGGCGAATGGCGTCGACCGCGTCGGCGAGCTCCGAAGCGGGGGTATGTCGTGTCCGGTAGGTGTTCGGCAGGCCCAGGTGGCGCAGGGCCGCGTTCTGGAACCTCGGGCTGAGCGAGTGGTTCACGGGGTCGCCGAGCAGCCAAATGGGCGGTGCGGTGTTCACTGGGGCCGGGACGCGGGGGCGTGGCACGGGGACTCCGGAGGTTGCGACGTACACGTTCGGATTGCCGCCATGCCTGGGCTGTCCGAACGGCAACGCGGAGGCGACATTGTCCTGAGGCGGGTTCGGCGGGTCAAACACCCCACGTCGAAGGGGCACAGACTGGAGTCAGGGGCCGAGTGCGGGTACAACGGAGGGTAGTACTCATCGGAGCCCGCGCGCTCGACGCGGGGCACGGAGTTGGTCCATGGAACGAGTGTTCGTGCGCGCGGTGGTGTTCTTTGCGTTCTTGGGCGCCGTGAGTGTCGCTGCGCCTGAGGCCTCGGCCCAGGGTGCGCCGGCCGATTCGGTCATCATGAACGTCGACACTCTCGTGTTCGAGGAGCCCGACAGCCGCAGCCGGGTGGTACTGCGGGTGCAGGCCGGCGAGCGCTACGCCGTGGTCAGTGACGACGGGACCTGGGTTGAGATTCAGCTCCCGCGCGGCAAAGGGTTTGTGCGCCGGAAGGCGGTTCGGCGCGACCACGAGCGTCCGCCGCTGGCAGGGGTGGGCGGCGAGTCACCCGACCGCGTGTCCGTCGTGGACGAGTACGCCGACGTGAAGGCTGGACCCGGTGATGCCTACCTTGGCCTCAAACGCGTGTTCCGCGGCGACACCTTCATCGTGGCGCAGACCTCGGAGGACCAGGAGTGGATCCAGATTCAGATGGATGGGGATCTCGGCTGGGTGCGCGCGGATCAGGTCATGGAGGCCGCGGCTGCGGGTCCCTCCAGGATCGAGCCCTCCTCGGCGCCTGTGGTTCCCGCAGTCGGAGGGCCTGTTGGTGACGGGGGCGGTGAGGCATCGATTGGCGGTACCATTGACGACCCGCCGGGCGACGCAGCGGACACTCTCCGGCTGCAATTCCGGCTCGATGGCACGTTCCAACAGTTCTCGCAGACGT
>CALBXO010000151.1 GCA_937890335.1 uncultured Pseudomonadota bacterium
GCGAGTCCCGGCTCGACCCAGAGATTCCTGGTGATGGGCAGCTTCCAGGACGGGGCCACGCGCAGTACGTTGCCGTCGTCGTAGAGGCTCAGGGAGCTGTCCAGGTGCACGTCGCCGAGCAGGTCGCTGTACCGGTAGCGCACGCCGAGCACCTGCGCGTTGAGACCGGTGTCCTCGTCGTCGCCGAGGACCGCCAGGACCAGGGTTGCGGCCCAGCCGGGCTGCGTCCATCCGCCGCGCGCCCAGATCTCGGGCTGGCCGAGGCTCTCGGCGTCGTCGTCGGTCTCGAAGGCGCTCGCCCGAAACGCCAGGCCCAGGGCGATGTGGCGGTTCACCGCGGCGTCGAGGGACGCGATGACCCCAACTCCGTCCTCTGCCTCCACATGGTCCGCGTAGCTCAGATTGGTCAGCAGCACGCGGGCGTAGACGGCCAGGTCCTCGTCGGGAGCGTCGAGCAGCTGCTCTCCCTGAAGTCGGTGGGCCGGGTGCATCTCACGCGTGGCGCGGACGGTTCCGGGAACGCCCAACCGGATTACGGGTTCGGTCTGTCGCTCAAGTTGGGGCGCCCTCGTGCGGCCCGGCGCCTCGGCTGCGACCGGTCCGCCGAGGAGGCAAACGGTGACCATCACCCAGGTGGAACACGCTTTGGGGTTTGCTCGGTGCGTCATGGGGGCCGGTGTCTCCTCTTCTCAGGTCCTGGTCTCTCTTGGAGCAGGGGCTGTGCCAGCGTCTTGTTTGCGTCTACGACGGCCTCGGACGGACTGTTCTTCCGGCGGGAGTGTGGAATCCGCACCCGCGCCATGCGCTTTCCGCAGGCTGCTTTGACCGGGGTTGGAGTTGGTGGTGTACTTTTCCGGGAAGAATCTGTTGCCAGGTTGGCTCATGCACCGTTTCTGGACACTCCAGGTCTTGGTCTTGCTCGTCGGTTGCGGCGGCGAGTTGCCGCCGCAGTCGCCCACGGCGAGCCGCGAGGCGTCCATCGTCGCGGGAGGCGACGAGACCGGGTACCCGGCGGTGGTCGGCCTGGTGCGGCGCGCCGGGGATGGGGCGCCGAGCGGTAGTTTCTGTTCCGGCACGCTGATTGCGCCCACGTGGGTGATGACCGCCGCGCACTGCGTGTCGTTTGCGCAGTCTGCGCCTCCAGGCGAGTTCGATGCCAGCGGGGTTTCGGTCTACTCGGGGCCGCGCGTGAGCGCGTGGGAGGAGGAGGGGCAGCTGTTCCAGGCGCGGACGATCTACGTGCATCCCAGCTACGCCGAGGCCGGGTTTGAGACGATGTACGACGTGGCGCTCATCGAGCTTGCTGAGCCTGTGGAAGGGATCGTCCCGCGACGCATTTTTGAGGGCGAATTGACCGAGTATGTCGGCGCCGAGCTCTTCTATGTCGGCTTTGGCACCAACATGGCCGGCGAGGGCGGTGAATCGGGCGTCAAACGCTCCAAGCAGCTCCTGCTGCACAGCGTCCACAACACGAATTATGTCACCGAGCAGATTGGCGGCGGCGTGTGTTTTGGGGACTCGGGTGGCCCAGGTTTCCTGACTGTGGGCGACGAGGAGTGGGTGATTGGCATCAACAGCACGGTCGTGGGCGATTCGGACTGCCTGGCCTACTCGAACCAGGCCCGCGCCGACGCGCACCGGACGTGGTTTGATCAAATCATGGGGCAACCCGGCGCGGACTGCGGGGACGACGCCGGCTTGTGCGGATGCGAAGCGGCCTGTGGCGCAGAGGGCTTCTGTGACAACGCCGCGTGCGGTCAGCCGGATTGTCAGTCCATCTGGTCCTGCCTGAACCTGTGTCGGCAGAGCGCGACCTGTCAGGTCGGTTGCCTCCTGGACGCCGGTCCGGAGGCAAATTTCCTGTTTGATCGCTATGTCTCCTGCGTGCGCGAGGAGTGCGAGGACCAGGAGGACGGGTGCGCCGAGGTGAAGTGCTACCGGGAGCTGCTGGGGTGCGAGGAGGGACTCGATGCCGTGACCGGCGACCGCGACTGCGGGCAGATTCAGGCGTGTGCGCAGGCGTGCCGTCTGCCGGGAAGTTGCGTGGATGGCTGTTTCTTTGAGGGGACGCTGGAAGCGCAGGCGGCCTACGCGCCGTTGGAATCGTGTACGGCTGCGGCCGGGTGCAACACCCTTGTTCAGGCCGAGCGCGAGGCGTGCGTCCAGGAGAATTGCAGGCTCCCGCTGCTCAGCTGCCGTCCGTCGGAGATCTGCCGGTTGGTGGGCGGGGATTGTCCGGAAGGGACCGCGTGCGCGCCGGCGGCGTGGGGTGCGACCTATTGCGTCGAGTCCGAGGGCCTCGGATTGGGCGCGCCGTGCGAGCTCGGGTCGGATACGTGCGCCGACGGCTCGATGTGCGCCGGGGGAGCTGCTCCAGTCTGTGTCGAGGTGTGCGTGGAGGATGCGGATTGTGACTTGACGGCGGGGCCGTGCGCCCAGATGGCCGACGGGGAGACGGCGTTTCCGGTGGGGTTCTGCACGGGATGTGCGGACGCCGATGGTGACGGGACCTGCGACGATCTGGACTGCGAGCCCGACAACCCCTGGGTGCACCCTGGCGCGCGGGAGGTGTGCGATGGGGTCGTCGACGACAACTGCGACGGCCAGGTGGACGAGGGCTGTCCGGCGGCGCCCCAGGTGGGGTGTCCCGATTGCGATCCGCGCCAGGTGCCCCCAGCGCTGGAGCGACATGCCGGCGGTTGCTCGGTCCCCCGTCCGACCGTCTCGCCCGTGTGGGGGCTGTGGATGCGATGGCGCGGGCCTTCACCCGGGCCGTCCTTGGCTGGCTGCACGGACGGTGGTGCCATCGATTCCACCACGGCCCATACGGCACCGCCCGCGACGAGTGTCGCGGACGGTACGGACTACCGGGAGCCCGAGCCCCCGCCCGCCGAGCCCGAACCCACCGTCGTCCGGATCCAACAGGGCCTGGTGCCACCGGGGGAGCTGGTGGAGTTGGAGCTCGTTGTCACCTCGCCGCCAGCCGCGGAGGGATTCTTCGTCAGTGACGGCGTGGGCGGGCCCTGGTCGGGGCTGTGGGTCTCGGGGACCGCGGAGGTGGCGCGCGGTGATCGGATTCGCCTCGTGGGCTTTGTGGCGGAGACCGGAGAGGGTCCGTCCACCCTGACCCGCACTGAGCTCGTGCTCGGGCAGGCGCCGGAGATCATCGGCGCGGGAACCGTCCCCGACCCGGTGCCCTTTGCGCTTGAGGACTTTGGAATCCACGATCTCATGGAGCTTTACGAGGGCGTCTTGGTGACCCTGGAACCGGCGGCCGTGACCGGTCTGACGGAGGGGGGTGTCCTCATCGTGGAGGCCGCCGCCGGTCTCTCGGATCGGTTCGTCGACCTCGAGCCCAGCTGGCACGAGCCGGGAACTTCGTTTGAGCGGGTGACGGGCCCCTTGGAGTGGACCGGCGAGGTCTGGGCCATCGCGCCGCGGGACATGGAGGACATGCCACGCGTCACGGCCGAACTGGGCGGGTGTCTGCCCCTGGCGGGCTACGCGTTGTGCAAAGCCCCGCAGCGTCGCTGGAGCAGGGCGCGCAGCGAGTGTGCACGCCGCGGGGGCCGCCTTGCGGTCCTCGAGACGGCCGAGAAGAATCTCGCCGCCGGTCAGCTCGTGCGGCCGTTCCTGGAAGGGGCGTTCTACATCGGAATCAGCGATCGCGACGAGGAGGGCGTCTGGCGCTGGATCGACGGCAATCTGCTGGCGTACGACCCGTGGGCCGGCGGCGAGCCCAACAACGCGGGCAACGGGGAAGACTGCGTGCACAGCAATTGGTCTGGAACCGATGGGGCCTGGAACGACATCCGCTGCGGCGCCGGCCAGCCCTTCCTGTGCGAGTTTCCGCCGGAAAACCCCGCGCTTTGCATGGACGACGCCGACTGCGCGGCCGGACCAGGTACCTGCGCGGAGGGCAGCTGCGTCCCAGCCGGAGAGTGATGATACGGGCGTTGCGCCCGCTATCGCGCTCGCATCATCAGCGCACAGACCGCAAAGAGCCCCTCGCGCCAGGCGTCTTGCAGCGCTGGGGTCCAGGAGTCGCCCGAGAACTCGGCGAGCACATCCAACAGCGTGGTGATCAGCGCCAGGTAGTGCTCGGGCCGGACGCCGTAGCCGATGTGTCGCTTGCCCATCGCGATGAGCGACGGCTCCAGGTCTGGTGTCTCGCGCAGCTTGCGCATCACCAGCACGAGGCTCGAGAGCAGGTGCTGGGCCTGGCGCTTCATGTCCACCCGCGCGAACAGTGGCCGCACGTCGGGGTGGCGGGCGAAGAACTCGTCGTAGAAACGGGCTACGAACTCGTCCCCCTGGCTCGCCAGCGCCTGGAAGCTGCGTTGGATCTCGTCGATGGTCTGATCGCGCAGCTCGTGGATGGACGGACCCGGCCGAGAACTCGGGTTGAAGCGCAGGTCGACGACCGCAGCGTCGACCAGATGCGGAGAGTGGCGCAGGGCGGCCGCGGCGTGCTCATCGAGGTCGCAGTCATGGAGCGTGAGGCGATTGATTCGCCCGAGCTGGTGCGCCCCTGCCAGAGCGGCGGCGCCTTCTCGACCCAGGGGGTTGTGAGACAGGTCGAGCTCCTCCAGTCCCGTCAGGTGCGGGGAGCAGGCGATCGCGCCGGCGCCCTCAGCGTGGATGTCGTTGACGGGGAGCAGCAGTCGCGTCAGGTGTCCGAGGCTCGCGGCGCTGCACAGCTGAGATACGCCCGCGTGACCGAGCTCGTTCCGACCCAGACCCAGCGTCCGCAGATGGGTCAATCGCCCCGTGGCCGCCAGGACTCTCGCGCCCATGGGCCCGAGCGCGTTCTCGTCCAGGTGCAGGGACTCAAGGCGGCCCGCTCCCGCGGATTGGCACACCGCGTGCGCCCCGGCGGGACCGAGGTTGTTGCCGGAGAGGTTCAACTCAATCACGCGCGGTAGCTGGGCCGAGCCGACCACCGACGCCGCGGCGTCGGCTGTGAGCTCGCAGCTGTCGAGGCCGAGGTGCGTGAGGGCAGGGAGGCGCGCGTCGCGAGTGAGGGCGCGCGTGCCGTTGTCTCCAATGGGTTCCGGCTGAGATCGAGGCGCTCGACCCGCGCCAGGAACGGGGAGGCCGCCAGCGCCTGAATCCCAGCAGCGCCGGCCTGGTTGCCGGCGAGCGTCAGGGACCGCGTCCGCACGAGCCAAGGTGCGACAGCCAAAGCCGCCAATCCTGCGTCTCCGAGCTCGCAGTCCGCCACGTCCAGGTGGCTGAGGTGGAACAGGTGGCCCGAGACCCCCAGGGTCACCGCTCCCCCAGGTCCGAGCGGGTTGCCGTCCAGAGTCAGGGACTCCAATTGGCGCAGATGGGCGCTGCGCGTAAGCGCCGCCAGGTCCGTCGATGTCAGGCGGTTACTGCCCAGGCCCAGCGTGCGAAGTCGAGCGACCAGGGGGCTTGCGGCCAGCGACTCGATCCCGGCGCCGCCGAGATGGACGTTGTCCAGGTGCAGCCGTTCCAGGTGTCGCCAATCGGCGGTACCGAGGGCCGCCGTCGCCGCGTCGCCAAGCCGGTTGTGGCGCACGCTCAATTCCACAATCCGCGACAGCCCCGGGGCGCTGGCCAGGGCCGCGAGGGCGTCCGCGTCCAACCGGCAGCCATCCAGATCCAGAACCTCGATCCGAGTCAGAAACGGCGACGCGGCAAGCGCCTGGACACCGCGCAGCCCAATCGCGTTCCCGGCCAGCCGCAACGTGGTCAACTGGGACAGAAACGGCGACGACGCCAGCGCCTCCGCAGCGCCCGCGCCGAGCCTGTTGAAACGAAGGTCGAGCGTCTCAATGCCCTCGAGCCGCGCGTTCGCCACCAGCGCGCGGGCCCCGTGGTCCGTCAGCCGGTTGTGGGCCAGGTTCATGGCCCGGATTGGGTGGTCTGCGGACTCGAGCGCAGCGGCCAGGTCCCGGTCATCCAGACCCGCGTGGGACAAGTCGACGGCGCGCGCGAGCGACCAGAGCGCGGTGGTGCGCTCGTGGAGCCAACCGGCGGGTGCAACACGCAGCCCGGCGGGCCAGCGCTCGAGTTTGCCGGCGACGCGCGCAATGGCAGCGTCGCGGGCCGATGCGTCGGGCCAGGTGCGCAGGCAATGGCACAGCGCCTTCCAGCCGCTGGCCGTGGGCGTGTCGCACAGTGTATCGAGGAAGTTGGCGTGGACGGCGCTCGTCGTGGCGGGAGCCTGCTCTGGTCCCAGGGCCGCCAGTTGTCGCGCCACCTCGTCGGCGCTGTCCGGCCGGTCATCCCGGTTGGTGGAGAGGAGCCGGGCGACCAGGGAGTCCAGCTCCTGCCAGCCCGCCAGCGACGGCACCAACTCGCTCGGGGCCGGGCCGGGCCGGCCCATTCTCGCCCGCGCCTGGAAGAAGATGGTCAATGGGCCCCACTGGCCTGCCGGGGGCCGGTAGGGCGGCTGGCCGGTCAACGCGTAGTGCAGGACCGCGCCGAGCTGCCAGAGGTCCAACCTCGCGTCCAGGTCGCCGGGCGAGTCAAACTGCTCCGGTGCCATGTACAGTGGCGTTCCAAGGGCGGCGGTGGGGTTGGTGTCGGCGCCCAGTATCTTGGCGATCCCAAAGTCGATGACCTTGACGATCTCCTGGCCATTGCCGTCGTCCACGAGCAGAATGTTCTCGGGTTTGAGATCCCTGTGGAGCAGCCGCAGCGAGTGGGCCGACGCAATGGCGAGTGCCAGCTGCCGGCCGAGCTCAACGACACGGCGTGGTTCCAGCGGCGCTCCGGCCAGGGTCAGGTCCCTGCCGGGGATGAGCTCCATGAGAATGAAGGGTTGTCCGGTGCCCTCCAGCGTCCCGACGGCGTAGCATCGCGCGATGTTGGGATGGTCGAGGCGATCGAGGACCACGGCCTCGTTCACGAAGCGTCGGCGAACGTCCTCGTGGCGGCACCAGCGCGCTCCAAGCACCTTCATCGCCCGCACGAGGCCGCCCAGGACGGTCTCTACTTCGTAGACGATCCCGAAGCCCCCGCTCCCGATCCGTCGGCGCACCTTGTACTGGCCTCCGGCGACGATCGTGCCGACCAGCGTGTCGTTGAGCCAGCCCGCGTCGGGACGGGTCGCGCCGCACACGCCGCAGAATTGGTGGGCATCGTCGGCCAGATCCTCGTTGCATTCGTGGCAATAGCGCATTGGGTCCCGGACGGTGGCGGAGGGATTTCGGAAAGTGAGGGTATCTTGCCCTAGCCGCGCGCCGATGGCGAGGGCCTGCACACCAGATCGCTCCTCGGCTGGGTCTGCGCGTGACGTCACAGATGCGGAGCAGCTGCCTCCATCCTCACAGGGGCGCCCGCATAGGTTGGTCCGCCCTCGGCGGCCAAATGGCCCGATACCTGCGTTGGCCGGACTCGA
>CALBXO010000152.1 GCA_937890335.1 uncultured Pseudomonadota bacterium
CACTGACGGCGAGTTCCCCGGCAACCAGCTCGACAACCTCCTCAAGTAGGTGGCGGACGCGGCCACACGCGTCGCCCGGCAAGTAGCCCACGCGGCGCTTCTGCCCCTCCTCTACAAGGCCCTGACCGGGCAGTCGGCGCCATTGACCCGCTCAGCGCGGCTCGGTGGGCTCCTGGACCTCCTCAGCACGGACCGCTCCTACCCAGAAGCCGCTGCCTCGCTTCTGGACGGCAGCGCGCGCTGGGCGGCCCTGTGGCCCGACATGCGCAGCAGACTCCCCGCGGAGGGGCACCACCATCTCGCCCTGTTGGCGCTGCGGTCTGGTTGGGACGCGCTCGACGACGACCCTTCGGCGGCCACCCGCTCGTTTCTCGCCGCGCTCGAGGCGTTCGCGCGGGTCGTGGCAGACCCCAACTACATTGCGCAATGGCGCGCCGCGGCGGGGCTCGGCGCGGAACGGCTCGACCCCATCCCCTGGATTCTGGCCCCTCACGCGCAGTGGCTTAGGGAAGCGGTCGCGGAGCCCGCGAGCTTCCACGCGCGTCGCGCCGGCGTGCATTGGATGGTCCTTGAGCGGGCAGGGGACCGATTGGGCTCGAACGCTTTGTCCGTGGCGCGTGCGCTCCAGACCGAGATCGTCGAACTCGCTCTGGCACAAGCCGTAGAACTCGCCTCCCAGACAGAGCCGCTTCAGGCCAGCGACGCCGAGCTGATCGCGCCGCTGCACTTGCTGCGCGACCTCACGGGCGGCATCGGAATTCAGGAGGACATCTCAATCTGGGCCCTCGAGAGCGCCGTCGGCTGGGCGTGGCCCCTGTACAAGACGCGCGAGCTCGATCGTCTGCGCGTCCTCATGGAAGCGGTCCGGCCGTTCGGCATGCATGTGGAAGAGCTGCTCGTTCGCAACGAGGGTGCCTTTGGTCGGCAGAGTCTCTGCGCCGACTTCCTCCTGTTTCTGGCGGACAACGCCCCCTTTGAGGAACAGGACGGGCTCTTTCTCCGGGGCCTGAAGGTCTGCCCGGGCCACCGCAACAGCCGCCTGATGCTCAGCTACCACCGATTGCGGCAGGCCCACGCGGCCCTGGTGAAGGCCGAGGCGCCGGCGGGCCTCTCGGAGATGGTGCTCGGACGCAGACAGTTCCGCGAGACCGTGGCCTCCGCGCGCGCCCTGGTGGACGAGGCGGAGGCGCTGTTCGAGCCCAACCCGAAGATCGACGACTACCGGAAGCGGGTACAGGCGCTGGAAAAGCGGGTCTGACTCAGCGTGTGAACGGCACGGTCAACACGCGCCTGGGCTCGATCAGGATGGCCCCTTGCGGAAGGATTGCCGCTCCCGTCAGGGGCGTCGGCTGCAAGGTCAATTGCCCCAGGGCCCGCGGCGCGGTCGCCGGCCCGTCCCGCCCGTCAGGGGAACCCAGGACAACCACACCGGCGCTGGTGGGCATCAGCATGAACCCGAGCGACACCGGCGGTGCCTCCGTGCTGCCGAGCGGCAGACCGGGGAGCATGGGATTGTCCACCGGTGAGAACGCGTCCCGAAACCCGATGTCCATCAGATCCATCTGCCCCCGCTCATCCCAGAGGTAGAGGATGTCTCCCTGCCGGGCGAGATCGGTGGGGACAAGTCCTGGATCGTGGCGCCAGCTCGGTGTCGTCGTGTCCGTCACCGGACGTGTGTACCCAGACATCTGCACCACGGGGCGGTACAGCACATCGCGCTGGGACCCGATGACCAACTGCCGGTCCGTCGCCGTCACGTGGAACGCGCCCACCTGCGTTCCCAGGGTGCGCTCGTGCGTCGGCGTCGTCTCGTCGGTCAGGTCTACGACCTCCACCCGCCGATCGTAGTAGCTGCCGCACATCACATAGGCGCGTCCGGCGGCGACCGTGAGCTCGTAGGGGATGATCCCGTTGACGCCGCAGGGGAACGAGCCCCGTCCCACTTCGACGAGCCCCTGCGCCGGCTCGTCCATGCGAAACACGACCAGATCGCTGTCCCGGTAGTAGTTTCCGTTCTGGGAGCCAGCGACGACGTAGACAACGTTCCCCTCCACCGAGACGTCGAACGCCCCGATGTACTCTCGCCACAGGGAGGGGCCGAGCCGCAGTCGACCGTCGGCGACCTCGGGCTCGTGAAGGGACAGCTCGCCGGACTCAGTGGCTGTGAGCACTGTGGTGCCCATGGCGAAGGCGCGCTCCACGCCATACCGGTCCTCGCCCTCGTAGAGCACCACCTCCTGCGCCAGCACAGCCCGTGACGAAAGCAGCTCCACGGGATGGATGCGCGCGCTCGTCACAGAGTACTCGTTGAGCGTATTGCCGTAGCCGTCGTAGAGCACCATCACGGGCTCCCCGCCGAGGCGCACGATGGGCCCGGCTCCGCGGAGGCTCTGGAGCACATAGCGGCGCGGATCCGCGGCGTCGCTCACATCAAACCGCCGCACCCGGACGAGGTCGGTGGTCCACAGGTCGTCGCCGTCCACCACCATGGACAGCACGCTCTGGTTCGGGGTCCGGTCCGTAATGCTCCCCACTTTGGTGATGGATTCCGGGTCGGAAAGATCAAAAATGTTCACCACCGAGCGGTCGACCGCGACGTACGCCCGTTGGCGCTCTCGATCCAGCGTCAGCGCCGTGGACGGCCACGAGCGGTTGTCCGCGTAGCTGAGCAGAAAGGGGTGGACCGGGTCTGCCAGGGAGTAGACGCTCACGCCGATGGACGCGCTCACGGTCACCAGGTGCCCCGGGTCGAGGATCGCGACGTCCGTGGTGCCGCGCAGAGTACCCTCCTGGTGCTCCAGGAACGGAGCGCCGGGGTCCGAGATGTTCACGACCCAGAGCCTGCTGTCGCCGTTGCGGTTGAAGTCGTTGGCCAGATACGCGTGGTCGCCGCTCACTGCAGCGCGCACGAGCTCGTCGCGCGGGGCCGGCAGGAAGCCGCGCCAGGTCATCCCGGCATCCCCCACGCTCAGGACGGAGACCGATTCGCCTCCGGCTACCACGAGAAGTGATCTGCCGCCGTGCCAGGCGCCGTCAAAGGCTCCCGGCAGGACGATGTGATCCACCAGCTCCCCGGTCCCCGTCAGATACATCCATACGGCGCGACCATCGAGGACGAAATACCAGGGGTCCGCGTCCACGAGCCGCTCCACATTTCCCGTCTCAAGGCGCCACTCCGCCACCTTGCCAGTGGTCGTCTCACACCCGTTGCGACCGTCCTGATCGAGGTCCAGCGTTCCCGGAGCGCACGCGTCCAGCACACAGCTGCCCTCCACGCACCGCCCGGCGGCCTCCCCAAACAGGCACGGCGCATTGCACGTCCCGCAATGATCGACGTCGCTCGCGGTCAGCGGCTCCCCGTTGTCGGCCTCGTCCGTCGCCCCGTCACAATCGTTGTCGACGCCGTCGCAGACTTCCTTCGTGGGCACACATACGTCCGACACATCCGGCGCGTCCGGCACATCGCCGACCTCCGGCGTGTCCGGTTCCCCGTCCACATCACTGGAATCCGGCGGAGCGTCCGACGAGACATCGGGTTCGGGTTCGCCGGAGGTGTCCAGCCCGGTCTCAGCGGCGTCTGTGTCTTGCGACACGTCAGCTCCGACGTCGACGGGATCAACGCTGCTGCCGTTGCCCGAGCAGGCGACGAGACAGAGGAGCGTGGCAAAAATGGGGAAGGTTCGCTGCACGGAAGCCGTTGGTTGGAGTGACTCAGCGCGTCCCGCTCAGTGTAGCGACCCGCACACTGGCTTGCACACGGGCGCGCACGCGAAGTACTACTCCAACATGGTCAAGCAAGCACGGCTTCTGGTCCCACTCACCGCGACCCTCCTCCTGATCTCCGGCTGTGCGTGTACGGGCGGCGATGACTTCTGTCCCGACGGGACCGATGCCAAGGGGGCAGAACCTCCCAAGGGCTCACAACGCCACTGCGAGAAGGACGGCCAGAAAGAGGGGCCGTTCAAGCGGTGGCACAGCGGCGGTGTGCTCGCGGAGGAAGGCGCGTACAAGGCCGGCAAGAAATTCGGGAAGTGGACCACCTGGTACGAAGACGGCAAGCCCAAGATCGAAGCCGAGTGGCTCGACGACCAGAAGGAGGGCCCGTACGTCCGCTACCACCGCAACGGCAAGAAGGCCGAAGAGGGCACCTACGCCGACGGCGAGATGGACGGCATCTGGACCAGCTACTACGACAACGGAAACGAGAAGGAGTCGGGGGAAGTCACTGCGGGCAAACGCCAGGGCAAGTGGACCAACTTTGATCAGAGCGGCAAGAAGACCGGCACGTCCCGGTACAAGGACGGCATCGAGAAGAAGCGTACGGAGGCCAAAGCAGTTGTGGTCGAGAACGTCGCGCCCGAGAAGATCGGCAAGGCCGACGAGCGCTGCAAGGACGGCGGCCAGATCTTTGGTTCCGAACCGCCCATCGGCTTCAAACTCTGGTGTGAGAAGGACGGTGCCAAGCACGGCATCTGGCGAAGCTGGTGGGAAAACAACAACCGGTGGATTGAGGGCCAGTACGAGAACGGCAAGAAGAGCGGCCTTTGGATCGAGTGGTACGACAACGGCCATGTCACCTCCAAGGGCGACTACGTCGGCGGTCGCAAAGAGGGCAAGTGGACCGAGAACTACGCCAACGGCAACCGCCGCACCGAGGGCCTCTACGCAAAAGGGCGCAAGATCGGCGCCTGGCAGAACTGGCACTCGGACGGGCGCGCCAAGCAGGACGAGGTCTTTGACGGGACCGAGCCGCCCCCGGACCTGGAATGAACACACCATGGTTGATCAGCCTCCACGGGGGGCACAGCGGCGAGTTCTGTGACCACGCCGAAGGCACGCTCGAGTCCGTCTTGAGCGCCGCGGCGGACGCCGGGTTTGCACTGTACGGCGTCAGCGAACACGCGCCGCGCTCGGCCGAGAACCTCGTCTATCCTGAGGAGTCGGCCCAGGGATGGACCACGGACACGCTGGCGGAGAAGTTTGCCGCCTATGGCCCGGAGGTGCGCCGCCTCCAGGACCTGTTCGCCGGGAGACTCACCGTATTGCGCGGCTTTGAGACGGAAGCTGCCCCCTCGACGTGGCCCGCGGAGATGGAGGCGCTGCGCGAGAAGCACGACTTCGACTTCATCGTGGGCTCCGTACACCACGTCAACGACATCGCAATCGACTGGAACCTGGAGATGCTGGAGCTCGCCGCGGACAGTTGCGGCGGTCTGGAAGCGCTCGCCTTGCGGTACTACGATCTCGTAGCTGAGGTGGTCCAGACGCTGGAACCTGAAGTGGTGGGTCACCTTGACCTCATCCGGAAACTGGCAGGCCCATTGGGCCCCGTGGACACACTCCCCATCCGCGAGCGCGTGTCGCAGGTGCTCGAGCTCGTCGCTGAGACCGACGGCATCCTGGACCTCAATGTCAGTCCCGTGCGGCGAGGCCACGGGCCGCCGTACTGCGCCCCTTGGATCCTGGCGGCCGCCCGCCGGTTGGGAATCCCGTTCTGTTTTGGGGACGACTCACACGGCCCGGACGACGTCGGAGCTGGCATCGCCGAGGGGCGCCGTTACCTCCTCGACCACGGGATCGATTCCATCACCACCCCGGATCTCCGCGGCGGCCGCCGGGTCATCTCGCTGCGGTAGGCCAGGCGTTGTCGCTGCTCTCTACGCGGAGGCGCTTGACGTTCCCCGGCACGTGCACAGCTTGCGGCGTGCCGTCCGGAGAACGCCTTGCAGATCCTCAGAGTCGTCGTCTTCCTGCTCGCCATCGCCCTCTGGTGCGGGCTGCACTACTACCTGTACCGCCGTTACACGCGGGTCGGTCTGGGCACCCGTGCCAAGCGCGCGGTCGCCGTCGGTCTGGGCGTCCTGGCGCTGGTTGCGCCCGTCACCATGGGTCTCGGGCGCCTCATCGGCGGCGACCCGGCGGCGGCGCCGGTGTTCTGGGCGGCGTACATCTACATGGCCTTCCTGAGCATCGTGATCGCGCTCACCGTCCTCGGTGACTTTGGGCGCCTCCTCGCCTGGAGCGCCAACAAACTCGGCGTGGCACCCAAGGTCGACCCGTCGCGACGAACCTTCCTGCTCGGCGGGCTCAACGTCACCGCGCTCGGCGTCGCAGGGGTGACCACGGGGCTTGGCGTTCTCGAGTCCCGACGCACCGCCGTCGTGGAACATGTGGACGTGCCCATCACCGGCCTG
>CALBXO010000153.1 GCA_937890335.1 uncultured Pseudomonadota bacterium
GAGCGCTGCAGCGTTCTCCACCAGCTTCTCATCGCGGTAGATCTTGACCGCCTCCAGACCCGCCGCGCACCCCAGTGGGTGGGCGTAGTTGGTGAGGCCCGCGTAGAGGAAGTTGTCGTCAAAGTGTTTGGCGACACGCTCATGCACAAGCACCGCGCCGAGCGGCGCGTAGCCGCCAGTCAGGCCCTTGGCCAGCGTGATCATGTCCGGCACGACGCCGTAGTGCTCGACGCACAGCCAGCGCCCGGTGCGGCCAAAGCCGGTGAGGACCTCGTCTGCCACGAGCAGCGCGCCGTCCCGATCGCAGGCCTCGCGAACCATTGGCCAGTAGTTGTCCGGCGGAACCAATACCCCGTTGGCGCCGACGATGGACTCCAGGATCACCGCGGCGACCGTGCCGGGTCCCTCCAGCTGGAGCAGCTGTCCGATGTGGCTGGCGCACTCCGTGTCGCAGAGGTCGGGCGTCTTGCCAAAGGGGCAGTGGTCGCAGTAGCAGTCCAACGCATGGACGACGCCGGGGATGCCCGGCTCCAGCGGTGCCCGCCGGTAGTCTCCAGTCAGCGTGAGCGCGCCCATGGTGGCGCCGTGGTAGGAGCGGTAGCGGCTGATGGCCTTGAAGCGCCCGGTCACCATCCGCGCCATCTTCAGCGCGTTCTCCACCGCTTCCGCGCCGCCCAGGGTGAAGAAGACCTTCGTGAAACCGGGCGGTGCCATGTCCAGCAGCGCCTGGGCCAGCTGGGTCTTGGTGTCGAAGACGGCGTTGGGCGTGGCCAGGCAGAGCGAGTCCACCTGGGCTTTGAGGGCCTCCCGCATGCGGGGGTGCCCGTGGCCGAGGTTGGCCTGGTAACTCAGGGCGCCCAGGTCCAGCCACCGGCCGTCCTGCGTGGTGAACCACGCGCCCTCGCCGCCCGTCATATGCAGGGGCGCGGCGTCTCTCTGGGCCGTCCAGGTGAACAGGAACGGGTGGTCAGCGGCCATGTCTACCAAAGCGGAACGCGATTGGGTCTGCGGCGCGCGCAAAGCCCGGCGCGGCCTTGATGACCTTGGTGTCGAGGTTCATCGACATGATGCCGCAGGTCGCGGGCGCGTGAGGATTGTCCGGCGAGCTCTGGTCCATCCACACGCCGCCGGGTTGGTTCAGCCGCATCCAGAGGTCCTCCTCGCCGACGACGGGCAGGAACTCCAGCGACTTCTCCATCCAGTCGTAGCGGTGGTAGGTCGTGGACTCAGCGGTGACCGCGGTGCAGCCGCCGACCTCCTCGTCGAGGCAGTGGTTGGTGTGGATGAAATTGCCGGGCGTCCCCTCGTGCACGGACTTCTTGAGACGGCCTGAGGTCTCGATGCCGTACGCGCTCTTGGCGTCGGCAACCAGGTAGTGGTGTCCGGAGCCGATATTGGCGTCCATGATGATGTCGCGCCCCGCCTTGGCGGTCTTCTCACGCAAGACGCGGCGCACCAGCGCCGGCCACACAACGCCCACATGCGCGTCGGTGCTGCGCAGGTTGTTGATGGTGCAACCCACCCCGTGCTCGTTCATCCCCGCCATACCAATGCAGCCCGTGATGGACAGCATCCAGGCGGCCGGTGAGCCCTCGATCTCGGGCACCTGGAACATGAGGACATACGCCTTGGCCGACGCGTGCATATCCCAGGTCTGGGACAGGTACGAGCCCTCCTCGGTCTCCGAGAGGACCACGGTGCACTCCTCGGCGCCCGCGATCTTCGGGCCCATGTCGCGCATGTCCGTGTAGTGATTGATGATCACGATCTCCTCGGGCGACCGGCGGGAGCCAGCGGCGATGCCCATGAGCTCGTCGTACAGCGCCTTGTCGAACGCCTCGAGGACCGGCAGGTGCTGGGCCGCCAGATCGTACGCCTCCTGCGCGTCCTTGAAACCGCCGACGCTCATGCAGAGGTCGGTACGAATCTGGGCAATCTCGCGAATCTCGTCGGCAAAGGCCTCGCCATGGGCCTCGCCCCACTCGGACGAGGTGGCGCCGGTGGGAAGTGTGAATGTGCGCATGGGTCTCCTAGTGGAAGGCGGCGTGCAGGCGCTTTGCAGCGTCCAGGGCGCGGTCGAGGGGCGGCGCGAAGAGCGCCTTGCCCCCGGGCAACGGCCGCAGAAGCACGCCCGGAATCTCGGGCGCCGAGTCGAGTACACGATACAGGCCGGCGCCCGCGTGGTCGACCCCCGACAACGCCGCGTTGGTGGCGGCAATGGCCGGCGCGAGATCCAGCAGCCGCGCCGCGCGCAGCTGGTGGTGCAAACGGACGAGACTCAGCTCATCCCCGTCCCAGGTGGACACCATCATCAGCGGCTTGTCGATGAAGTACCGCCGCTGCAGGTGGACAAACCCGGTCTGACCACCGCCCCACCAACACAAGAGGTCCGGCGTCATGGGCAGCGCTGTCGAGGCGAAGGGGCCGCGCCCGCTGCGGAAGTGGCCGCCGGCAGACTCAAAGGACACCAGGGGCAGATCCAGGTCCCGTCGAATGCGCCCGAGCAGCGGCCAGAAATCCGCAGGTACCGTGCGCCCCGTGCGCTCCTGAATGGGCTCGATGAACAGCCCGAGCACGCGCTCCGGCCCACCCGTGGCCTCGACCGCGGCCCAGATCGCGTTCGCGGCAGCCTCGGCCCCGACGTCTGCGGGGTGGGGCAGCAGCGGCCAGTCAAACACCGGGGCTCCCTGGGCGTGCGTGGCCGGGTCGCTGATGGAGCGCGCAGTCGAGCTCGTGTGGCCCACGTACCCGCCCTGCCAGCCGAGCACCACGCCCGCCTCCTTCCGGTAGTAGCGCAGGGTCCTGACCGCCTTGTCGGCGCACTCATCGCGGCCGGATGTGAGGTAGAGGTGCGGATGCTCAGGTACCAGCGATCCAATCCACTCGAGCGCGCGCACGATGGCGGGGCTGATGTAGTTGCAGATCGTGATCTTGGTGATGGTGGGCCCAGCCAGAGCGCCGCTCTTCTCCGCGGCCTGGAGGGACTGCGGCGGGACCTCAAACGGGCGCGACACACCCTGCCGGCAGTCGATGACGTCGGCGGGGGGCGTTGGCGTGGAGTGCCCCAGTCCGCGCAGGGGCACGCGCCAGTAGATGGCCTCGCCCTCGCCCCCGTATTGGTTGCGCAGACGGATGGCCTCGTGCGCTCCGAGCGCTGCGTTGAGGTGCATCATGGCGCCGGTGTGGCCCACGCGGTTGCGGCTGGTCGCCCAGCGGTACCGCGGGCTGCCGTCCTCGGCCAGGATCGCCCGCGCTGCGCGCAGCTGCTCTACTTTGAGCCGCCGCCCTATCCCGCGCCCGTGCGCGCGCGGGGAGACGCTGATCGCGATGGAGTGGAACGTGTCGTTGCGGCCCGTGAACGGGTCCTGTTTGGCCCCGTCCATCTCCGTGACCCACTCGACCGGGCCTCCGACGGCGTAGCCGAGCATTTGTCCGGCTGCGTCCTCTGCCACCAACGCGACGCCTTCCGGTGTGAAACCCATCCGCAGACGCCGCTCGGGATCCCGCCGCGCCGGCTCGTAGACCTCCGCCTCCAGCGCCAGGATCTGCGGCAGGAGGACGTCGATTTCGTCGGGAGACGCCGCCCGCAGAGTCACGGTGTCGTCAACCCGCGTCCGGGTGTCCGGCGTCTCCGGATCGATCCACTTGGGTGGGTCCTGGCCGGGGTTGGCGGCGAGCCACCCCAGCGAGGCGTCCACCGACTCGAAGAGCAGGTCGAGCTCCGCCTCGCCGTAACAGTTGCCCAGCCGGTAACGGACCGTGAGGTCGCCGGCGCCAAAGACCACGACGCCGCGGTAGAAGCGCTGGGAGATGAACTGGTTGCGCAGCGTTGCGTCCGGCATGTCGAACGCCAGCGCGAACCCGGTCGCACGGGGGCTGGACGTGAGCGTGGGGTACTTCTGAGTCACCGCGAGCAGCCGCGGCCAGACCAGCGCTTCCACCCGCGCCGCCTCGCCCGGATTGTCCAGCATCATCTGGGCGTGGATGCGACCGCGCGCCAGCGACGCGCCGTGGGCGCTGGTGGGCTCGGGGTCCGCGTGGCGGCTGACCACGACGCCGACCTGTGCGCGCTTGGCGACGGTGACGGCGTCCGGCGGCGACGCAAGCCGGAACTCCGTGTGCCAGAAGAACGAGCGACCCAGGCCAAACCCCGTCTGCACCTCGTCAAAGACGAGCGGGATACCGTGGTGCTCGGTGAGCGCCCGTAGCGCGCGGAAGTAGCGGGCTGTGGCGTAGCGGTCGCCGCCCTCGGACTGCATGGGCTCGACGATGCAGCAGAAACACTCGCCCTCGCGCAGGTGGCCGTCCACGACCGTCAGCGAGGCGAGCTCGGCGGCGAGCAGCGTGTCGCCGCCGGCATCGATGGTGTCCAGCGTGCCGGACGCGGCGGCCTCAAGCCACCCGTCGGGCTCCGGCGGATCGTCGTGTTGCGGGATCTGCCAGACCGGGAACGGCGCAAAGCGTGCCTCGCTCCCGGCCAGCTCGAACGGCCCGCGCTTGGCTGGATTCCATGTGGCGTGAAGCGCCAGCAGAGTGCGGCCGTGGAAGCTGCCCTCGAAGGCCAGGACCCGCTTGGCGTGGGGCCGCGCAGAGTGGGGCCGCACCAGCGCAAACGCCTTCTCTACCGCCTCCGCGCCGCCGTTCGTGAAGGTCACGTGGGGCATGCCGGGCAGCTGGGTGGAGAGCAGCGCGGCGAACGCGTGCTCGTGGGCGTCCTCGCTCAGTGAGGTGTCCTCGGCGAGCACCGACGCCGCAGCAAACTCGCCCTCGGCGTAGGCCCGGACCACCTCGTCCTCGGCAAAGCCCGCACACACGGTGGCGGTCTGGCTCATGCCGTCCATGACGCTCAGCGGCTCGTCGTCCACGGACACCATCCACGGCCCGTGGCTGCGCAGGTGGTCAAAGACGCCCGGCTTCTTCTCGCGCGCCATCCGGTCGCCGGCGTACAGCCGCTCGAGCCACGCACTCGATTTGGGAAGCGCGCCCCCGCTGGGCCGGCGAAGGCCGACGGGGCGGGGGTCATCGAGGAGGTCTCGGGAGGCGTCGGCCGCTTCTTCAGCGACGTGGCGCGCCTCCAATCTGTCCAGTTCACTCATGCGCCCGAACCTACGACCGGGGATCGCGGCGGTCAACGCCAAAACCATCCCGCCAAATCTTTGTTCTCAAGGACGGCGCCGCAGCTTCCGATGGGCAACCGTGCAAGTCTTCCTCGTCAATCGTTCTGCGCTCACGCCACTGGCCAGCAGCCAATCCCGGTCGCAGGAGGCGTCCACCTCCGGACCCGCCAAAGCGCCCAGGGACTCGGTGCAGCTCAGCGACGCATCGCGCGAACTTGCGGCCAGTGAACTCAGCGAGGACGACAAGGCCAAAGTCGCCGAGCTCAAGGCCCGCGACCAGGAAGTGCGCACCCACGAGCAGGCGCACATCGCCGCCTCGGGCGGACACGCCAAGGGGCAGCCCAACTACGAGTTTGAGAAGGGGCCAGACGGGCGCAACTACGCCGTCGGCGGCAGCGTCGACATCGATACTTCACCGATCAAGGGCGACGCCAAGGCGACCGCCGCCAAGATGCGGGCCGTCCGCCGGGCCGCCCAGGCACCCGCCGAGCCGTCCAGCCAGGACCGCAAGGTCGCTGCGGAGGCGGCGGCCACCGAGAAGGAGGCGCTGCGCGAGGTTGCGCAGGAGCGCGCGGAGCAGGCCTCCGAGTCTGGCGCTGAGTCCAGAGAGTCCGAGGTCGGTCTCGAGAGCCCCAACCGCGCAGACGTGGCCGACGCCGCACAGGCGGAGTCTTCGGAGGCGCCGGATCTTTCGGTAGACAGGGACCCACAGCCACCAACGGTGGCGCCTTCCGTGGGATTGTCCGGACCAGGCGGCCCTGTGGGGTTGTCCCCGGCTGAGGGAACCGCGGAGGTCGGGGTAGCCCGTCCGGTCGAGACAACCGGCGCACCTCGGGAGGCCGAAGAGGTCGATGGGGCCCGCGACAGCGGGGGCGCCCCATCCCCGGAAGCTGTGCGCGCGCCAGACCTGGACACGAACAGCCCAGAGGACGCCCGACCGCCGGACGCCAAACGCGCCTTCGCCTTTGACGCACTCCGGCAAGCGCTGGCCATCCGATAGCTGCCGCGCTGCCCGTCCGACCCACGTTCCTTCCTCCAAGTCCGCCATGTGCAGCCGCGGCGCACCGGACCCACGCGA
>CALBXO010000154.1 GCA_937890335.1 uncultured Pseudomonadota bacterium
CACAGTCGCGAGCACCGCCAGCGGCATGATCGCCGGCACCAGGTACCTTGGACCCACGCTCCACCCGTTCATCGTGCGCCACTGACCCAGGGTGGAGACGAAGAGGAGGTAGACGACAACGATGCCAACAAGCGCCCAGCCCGCGCCGCCGAGCAACCGTCGGTCCCGCCAGAGAGCTGCCCCGCCAAGGACAGCCCCAAGGCCCAACCACGGCATGATCGGCAACAGGCCCATATACGGGTCGACGAGATGATCGGCGGTGCTGTGGAGGTGCAACCCGTCCATGCCGAGGAAACCGCCAGCCTGGCTGGCCCGGTTGTGCTCCGACGCCAACCAATGGTGGCCGGTCCACAGCGGGTGTTTGAACATCGCATGGTGCATCGCCAGGAAGAGGGACAGCGTCAGCCCTCCGCCGACGGCAAAACCCGGAACCAGCCGCTTGCGCGCGCCGGTCAGCAACGTCCAGACACCGACACACGCCACGGCGATGGCCGCGTGGTACTCGAGCATCACCGCAAACGCGGTCACAATCCCGCCGACCAGGGCCCACACGTGCGCGCCGACCGTTTCGTCGTCGCGAGCACGCACCAACAGTGCCAGTCCGCCCACGAGACAAGCCCCGGCGAGGGCGTGGCCAACGAACATTACGCCGTAGCTGAAGACCGTGGTTCCGAGCCCCAGGGCAATCACGGCCGGCACGACCACCTCGTAGGTCACGCCAAAGCGACGGCAGAGGTAGGCGAAGCCAAGCAAGCCGAGGAGGAGGGGAAACGTGACGCCCCCCACGCGGGCCAGCCACGTGGCGCGGGCTTCCGCACGCGAACGCGGGTCAAACAAGCCCAGCGCGGCGCCCAGTCCAACCGCTGGAGCGCCCAGGAGGGCGGCGCCCGGCGCCTTGGCCGGGTACATCAGCCCAGCGCAACGCGGCGGCTCTGCCCCTGGTTCCTCGCAGACGAGCGCCACGTCGTTGACGAAGAGGCGGCGGTGACGCCCCCCGATCGCGTCGTGGTACCAGACCTCGCCGTCCGCCTCCGACGCAAAACCGATGTCCAGCGCGCCACGCGTCCCGAGCGCGACCGCCTGCATGACGCGGGTGCGCTCGTTGGGGTTGTTGAGCGACCGCGAGTACGGGAAGACGTACAGCCAACACAGCGCCACGAGCACCACGGCCAGGGCCAGAGATGTCTTGGGAAAACGCACGGTCAGCCCGACCACCCAGGGTCGTCAAACCGCTGGATCTCGACCACATAGCCCACTGGGTCCCGCACAAAACATTGGTAGATGCCAAACTCAGGGTTGTGCGCGGGTGCCCTGTCCACCGTAGCGCCCGCGTCCACGGCCCGCGCGAACCAGGCGTCCACATCGTCCGTGACGAACGTGAGCAGCACGCCCTGTGTTGCCTCAGCGCCGGACTTTTCGCACAGACCGAGGTAACCGGAACCGGCCACCCGATAGATCCGGCACCGCCCTTGATCCACCGCGAGCGACAGCCCCAGCCCCTCCTCGTAGAACCGGGCGGACGCCGTCAGGTCCGGCGTGTAGCAGAATGTGATGAACGCATCGACGGGCTTCAATCAGCGTGTCCTTGCATGCGCGGCCGCGCCTCGGCATCGTGCGGTGCACCCGCGGCCTCGCCGCGCGGCTGCCACCCGCCAGATGGACCCCACGGGAGACTTCGAATGAGCTTTCTTGTCAACCGACGCGACCTTCGCTTTGTGCTCTACGAGCTGCTCGATACCGCCTCCCTGTGCGAGCGCGAGCGGTTTGCGGCGCTGGACAAGGCCACGTTCGAGGCCGTGCTTGATACTGCCCATCAACTGGCCGAGGACAAGTTCGCCTCGCACGCGCACGAGTTGGACGAAAACGAGCCCACGTTCGACGGCACGTCGGTCCACATTCTGCCTGCGGTCAAGGAAGCGCTCGACGCCTATGTGGAGGCCGGCTTCATGGCCGCGCCGTTCGACGAAGAGCTCGGCGGCATGCAGCTCCCCTACACCATCTCGCAGGCGGCCGCCGCCCTGTTTCACTCGGCCAACGTCAGCACCGCCGCGTACTCGTTCCTGACGCTGGCGGCCTCCAACCTCCTCCGGGCCTTTGGCGACGAGCGTCACAAACGCCTCTTCCTGGGCCCCATGCTGGAGGGCCGGTTCTTCGGAACGATGTGCCTGTCGGAACCGCAGGCTGGCTCCTCGCTGGGCGACATCCGGACCAAAGCTGCCCCGACGGGCGACGGAGACTACTTCGTCACAGGCACCAAGATGTGGATCTCGGGCGGGGAGCACGACCTCAGCGAGAACATCGTGCATCTCGTCCTCGCCAAGCTCCCGGACGCGCCTCCGGGGGTGCGTGGGATCTCGCTGTTCGTCGTGCCCAAGCGGCGCGTGGAGGAGGATGGCAGCGTCGGGCCGCTCAACGACGTTACGCTGGCCGGCCTCAACCACAAGATGGGCTACCGGGGGACCGTCAACACGGTCCTGAATTTTGGCGACGCTGGCGGCTGCCGTGGCTGGCTCGTCGGCGAGCCGCACCAGGGCCTGCGCTGTATGTTCCACATGATGAACGAGGCGCGGATCGGCGTTGGCCTCGGCTCTGCGATGCTGGGGTACACCGGCTATCTCCACAGCCTGGAGTACGCGCGGGAGCGGCCGCAAGGTCGGCATGTCGATGGCAAGGACCCCGCCCAGGACCAGGTCGCGATCATCGAGCACGCCGACGTGCGCCGCATGCTGCTCGCCCAGAAGGTCTACGCAGAGGGCGCCATGGCGCTGTGCTTGTACTGCGCGCGCCTCGTGGACGACCTCGAGACCTCGGCGGATCTCCAGGAACGGGCGCAAATCGAGCTGCTGCTGGGGGTGCTGACCCCCATCGCCAAAGCGTGGCCGGCGGAGTATTGCCTGGACGCGAACCGCCTGGCCATCCAGGTGCTCGGCGGCTACGGCTACACCCGGGACTACCCCGTCGAGCGGTTCTACCGCGACAACCGTCTCAACCCGATCCACGAGGGCACCAACGGCATTCAGGCCATGGACCTGCTGGGCCGCAAATCGCTGCGAGACGGAGGCAAGGGTCTGCGGGCCCTGCTGGCGCAGATGGAGCCGACAATGGCGCAGGCGCGCAAGCACGACAGGCTGCGCCCGTGGGCCGTGGACCTCGCTGCCGCGTGCGCGCGCATCGGCGAGGCCACCTTCGCGGTGGGCGCTGTCGCGGCGAGCGGGCAGACCCGGCAAGCGCTCGCGAACGCGACCGCCTACCTCCACCTGGTGGGCCACACGGTCATCGGATGGACCTGGCTGCGCATGGCCGTGCTCGCGGCAAACGCGCCCGCGGACACCACCACCGCCGACGCAGACTTCTACGCCGGCAAACTGCACGCGTGCCAGTTCTTCTTCCGGCGGGAGCTGCCCAAGACGGAGCGGTGGGCCGCGCTGATCGTCAGCCTCGACGATACGCCGAGCACGATGCCAGACGGCGGCTGGTAGGCGCCTGGACCGCCGCTGCAAACTTAGGCCAAAAAGTGCCTAAACCGTTGACACCGCGCACGTGACGTCCTAAATCTCACGTTGTGACGACGCACGACCACATTTCACCCGACGAGCTCAAACAGAGGGTCATCTACTCGCTGGCGACCTCCGCGGTGAAGCTCGCCCGCGCCTTTCGCATTCCGCTCAAGGACCTGCTGCGCGCCGTGGAGACGGCGTACTTTCGCGAGGTGCGCGACAGCGGCGCGACGCTGTCGGAGACCGCCGACGCGCTTGGCGTGTCCCAACGGACCGCCGTGCGGTTGAGCAAACAGCTGCGCGAGGCGTTCCTCCTGCCGGAGGTCAGCCACAACCTCCCGCGGCGCATCGAAGTGATGCTCGCCACTCGCCCCATGGGCGTCGCGCGGCTTGTGCAGCTGCTCCCGAATGTCAGTGAGGACCATGTGCGCGGCATCGTTGAGGGTCTCGTCGCGGCCGGCCGTCTGCGAGAAGTGCCCGGTCGGACCGTCATGTTCGAGACGATGAGCGACCTGCGCCGCCTCCCGCGCGACAGCTGGATCGCCAAGGTTGGCGCCCTGAACAGCCTCGCGGAGAACCTGGCGAACACTGCGTACGGGCGGTTCTTTCGCGACGAGCCCCGCGCGTTTGCACGGACCCTCAGCTTTTCCATGCGTCCCGGCGCGCTCGAACGCCTCGGGACTCTCTACGAGGACTCAATCCTCGACACAGTGCGGCAATTGAACACCGAAGCTGACGAGGCGCATGAGCACGTCGGCATGCAGATGAGCGTATGCTGGGCACCCTACGAGTACCTGGACAGCGTGGAAGGAGACGAGTCGTGAAACAGTGGATTGCGCTTGTGGCGGTGGCGGCCATCGCCGGCGGTTGCACAGATGACAAGAAGTACACCGCACCGGACGATTGTCCCGGCGGTGACGTGATCGAGTACGAGTCCGAGAGCTACTGCATCGTTGTGGAAGAGGGGTTCCTGTGCCCCCGTGACTACCCTGACGGCCAGCAGGTGGAGGACGTACTCGTCTGCGCCGACGGCGAAGTCCCCGACGACATCGACGACGAGCTGCGCAAGCGGGGCTACCTCGAAGAGAACGGAAACAATCCGAACAACAACCCCAACAACAACCCCAACAACAACCCCAACAACAATCCCAACAACAATCCCAACAACAACCCGAACAACAACCCGAACAACAACCCCAACAACAACCCGAACAACAACCCGAACCCCGACGTATGCGTCGAGATTGAGGACGAGCGGGAGGCGCTGCTCGCCGCGGGCCGCGACTGCGCCGTCGACGCCGACTGCAAGGTGATCGGAGACCAGTGCGGCGTCGGCCTCGGCGGCTGCTGGGCCCACGTGAACCAGGCGTTCGAGGAGGAGGATCTTCAGGCGCTCGGTCGCGCCTACTCGGAGGCGGGATGCACGCGCGGCGTCTGCGACTGCGCCGAGCCCTGGGAGACCGCCTGCGTGGACAACCAATGCACAGGCGTCGAGCCGGAGCGGCCCTGCAATGACGCGGACGCATGGTGCGCGCTGGCCCCCAACGGCGGCTACAGCACCTACGACACTGAGTGCGACGCAATCGACGACGGCGCCGAACCACTCTCGGCCCGCGCCTGCGAGCAGTGCGACCTCGGCGATGACGAATCCTGCGGTCCGGCGGCGTTCTGCGGCGACAACGATCGGGCGTGCGGGGCGTTCAACCAACCCAACCGCGGCATCTGCCTCAACAACGACCTGCGCTGCGACGCGACCAACCCTGTCTGCGGCTGCGATGGTCGCCTGCACACGAGCGCCTGCGAGGCCCACAACGCCGGCGTGTCTGTCTCGGCGTTCGGCGGATGCGCGATTCCCGACGGGTGGCAATGCGGCGAGTCCAGCTGCAGCGACACGGAGTACTGCACCATCGCGTTCAACGACACGCCCGGCCCGGAGTACTTCCAGAACTGCAACGCCTACCCGGACGACTGTGCCGAGCCGGGCTGCGACTGCTTTGACGGAAACGAGTTTGAGTGGTGCCTGGAGATCAACGGTCACGTGATCCGCTTCTTCCCTGGCGGCTGACGCAACGTCGCCTGCGCCCAGTGACAGCCAGGATCCGTGGGCGGCGCCGCCGGCTCTAG
>CALBXO010000155.1 GCA_937890335.1 uncultured Pseudomonadota bacterium
ACCTAGACCATATGGAGTGACCGGCTCCAGTTCGCAGCCCCTGCGCGCTTTTGCGAAGCTGGAGCTCATCAAGAACCGCGGGTTGGTGCCGGGGCACCAGAGCCGCATGCGAAGGAGCCGGTCATGAAGAAAGTCACGCACGTTGGTCTCGATGTCCACAAGGCGTTCATTCAGGTCGCGGTGCTCTTGCCCGAGGAGGACACGCCGATTGAATGGCGATGCGCCAACACCCCGAATTCGGTGCGAACGATGAGGGGGAAGATCCAACAGCTTGCGCCTGGAGCCGGTCACTCCATGTGGTCTAGATGAGGTAGGGCGCCAGGTAGTGGTTGGCCACGAGGTCCAGGGCGTCCTCGACGGCCTCGGCGGCTGATTCGCTGCGGGCGTCGACCGTTCCACTGTCGATGACGCGACCGGACGGTGTCAGCAGCTCGTAGCTGGCGGTCGCGTCGTAATCGTCGTCTTCTTCGCCGAATTCCGTTTCCAAAGTGACCCGCACCTGAAGCACCGCATCCACTTCCGTGCTCGTGCTCTTGGTCACGCTGCTGAACCCGCTTCCGTCCCGCATCTCAGCGATCAGGTAGTCGGCGTAGCCGGCACCCGTGGAGCCGACCAGCGTGACCTGCACACGGACGGTTTGGTAGGTCTCAAAGTCCACGGCGCCACCGCGCGACAGTGTGAGGGGTACGCAGCCGGTCACGGTCAGCAGACAGAGCAGTCCAACGACGGCGAACTGATTCCTGACGGTCATTAGCGCACTCCCAGGCCGATCATGAACATCAATGGCAGCGCACCGTCCTCCCCGCGGCTCGCCTCTTGGCGCGTGGCGCCAAAATCCAGGCCACCGCTGGCCAGGAGGTTGTAGCGCGCGTTGACGAAGGCGCCGAGGCGGTTGTTGGCCCAGTAGCGCGCCTCCACCCAGAGCGGCATCGCGAACTTGGCCTCGTTGAGGTCGATTCCCCACAGGTACCACGCGTCAAACCCGGAGCCACCCGAGAGGTACAAGTCCTGAACTACGCGGACCCGGGCGCCTAGCGCGAAGGAGAAGAGGTGGCCGAGGAAGACGCCATCGTGTCCGTCGTCGTCGCGATCACTTGCCTTGTAGAGGAAGATGGCGTCCACGCCGCCAGTGAGAACCTTGCCGTCGATGCGAAGTCTCGGCCCGACAAAGACCTTGTCCTGCGCCAGGGCCAGCGCCCCATCCAGAACCGCGGACACATCGGGCTCGCCATTGCGCTCGACCACGGCAAAAGGGGCGACCTCACGGTTCGTCTCGCCCACCCCCTCGCCGCCCGACGGGTCCGACACCTCGGTGGGCGTCGGCCCAGGCGGCGAGGTGTTCTCCCCGGGTTGCTGCGCCTGCGCTGTGGTTGCCAGGGCCAGCCCCGCGACCAATATAGGTAGAATGTATCTGTGCATTTCCGGCTCCGCGTGCGCGCATCGTACCCCCGGCACTACCCGCCGTCCACGAACGGAGCGTGACGGCGAGCGTCCAGTCTACGAAGCCAATCAGCTGCGGTCACCTGAGGCCGGATTCTACAGCGAGGGCGCTGCCGCATCGAGAGAGACATTGATTTCGCGTCGATCGCGGCGTCGCCAGCCCATACCCCCGAGCGCGGCGAGGGCGGCACTGCAGCCTATGCCCAGAATCCATGTGCCGACCTCGGTTGCCGGCGACACCCAGCCGTTGTGGTTTGACGCGCTGGCAAGAGCAAACTCATACGTGTACGGCAGCACGAGCTGCACAGTAACGAGCAGCCCGAAGATCGAAGGGGACGCTACACCGAGCACCACGCCCCGCAACCAGGGAGTTCCTCGTTGTTCCTCGGCCAGCAGGGCAGTACCGACTGCGTGCAGGGTACCGGACACCAGGACCCTGCCCAGGCCAGAGAAGAGGAGAATGAGGACGTAGATGTAGAGCCCATCATCGGGGGACAACGCCTGGAGGTTGCTCCAGCCCGCTCCACATGTGCTGATGCCCAGCGCAAATCCGACGGCGCAGCCGCCACACCATCCAACGAATCCCAAGAGCCACGACGCGAAGGTAAGAAAGCTACGGATGAACATTGTGAGTCCTCTTGGTTGGACCCGACCGTCAGCGCAGGTCGGCGTTGGCCGAGCTTGACGCTGCGCGGCGCAGGGTCTTTCGAGGAGTTCACGGGCTTGTCTGGACGATGTTGCGTTTTTTTTTGTTCGGAGGTCCTCAGGAGGCGCGCTGGGTCACGCTGGAGGAGCTGGCTGCGCTCGACGTTCGCGGCGACGAAGTGGAGCGACTCTTCCGCTACGTCGCCGACGGAGGTCAGGTGTTCCCGCTCTCCTTGCTGACCTACGAGGGTGCGCCGCTACCCTGCACGTGCTCGTAGGATTCGTCGACGCGATGCTGCTGCGCGCCGGAAGAGAGATCGATGGAAAGACATCTGTCCGAAGACCCCACGTTCTTCCCCACAGCGGCCGACTTTCGGGCCTGGCTCGAAGAGCACTACACGTCGGCGGACCATCTGTGGGTCGGGTACTACAGGCGGGCCACGGGTACACCCTCGGTCACCTGGGAGGACACCGTCGACGAGGCGCTCTGCTACGGCTGGATCGACGGGATTCGAAAGTCGCGCGACGACGAGAGTTACGTGATACGCTTCACACCCCGGAACCCAAAGAGTGTCTGGAGTCAGCGGAACATCGATCTCGTGGAGCGGTTGACTGCGGAAGGTCGGATGAAGCCTGCGGGTCTGGCGGCCTTCGCCCACAAAGACGTGCACCCGGACAGCGGATATCGAGCCGCTGACCTTTGCGCTGCGCTCTCAGGCGAGATGATCGAGCGCTTCAAGGCCACCCCCAGCGCCTGGGAGTTTTACCAGGCGCAACCGCCCGGGTATCGGCGCCACACGGCCAGATGGGTCATGAGCGCGAAGCGCGAAGAGACACGACAACGTCGCCTTGGGACGCTGATCGACGACTCTGGGAACCGACTGCGGATCAAGCAGCTTCGCAAGGGCTGAGATCAGTTCGCGCCTTCGTCGCCGTCAGGGTCGGTGGACTCGGCGTCGCTCTCCTTCTTCTTCTCCTTGTCGGCCTCGTCTCCCCCCTTCTTTTTGGCACCGACAGCCCCCTCGTTCGCCTCGCGATCGGAGCGTTTTTTTGTCTTCTTCGCGGTCGACCCAGTGTCGGGGGCTTCCGCGTCGATCTTCTCGACGCCCGCGTCCGCCTTGGCGTTGTCCTGTGCGTTCGCAACGCTGCCAAGAGCAAAGGTCAGGATCAGGGCGCTCGCGAGCGTTCTCAAGGTCGTCATGGTGGATGGCTCGGACCACTTTGAAGTGGGTTTGGTGCGAAATGTTCTGTTCACGGTGGATCCTGGCGGATCCCCTCGAGTCCTTCAACAACCACCACTACGAGATCCGAACGCGTTCCTCGGCTTACGGCAGCCAGAAGTCTTTCGGCGTGCCCTGCCGCTGGGCCATCGCCGCCCTCGGCCCTTGCGGAGCGCAACGGAAACCTGAGACAACGGGCATGCCGAGCCTCGTTCGGCAATGGCGAGGAACGCGGGCGGCTTCGCAGCTGCGATCGCCGACGCGCCCGGAGTGCATCCATGGGCATGATTACCGAAGTTCAGGACTACTTTGAATTGGGTTGTGGCCGCTGCGAGCGGTTTGCGACAGCCGACTGTTCCACAAAACGATGGCACGCGGGCCTCGATCGGTTGCGCGAACTTTGCCTGGGCATGGGTTTGGCGGAGGAGGTCAAATGGGGCCACCCCTGCTATGTCCACGAAGGTCGAAACATCGCGATCATCGGCGCCTTCCGCGACGACTATCGCCTGACTTTCTTCCACGCTGCGTTGATGCAGGATCCGGAGGGCGTGCTCGAGCGGCAGGGGCCGAACACGAAGAACGCGGGCATGCTGCGCTTCAAGGACAATTCTCAGGTCGGCACGATGGAGGCAACCATTCGGGCCTACCTTGAGGAGGCGGTTGGCTACGCCGATGCAGGCACGAAGCCCCCGCGTGAAGAACACGAGTTGGATTTGCCGGATGAGATGCTGGAGGCGCTGGACGCGGACCCGGAGTTGTCCGATGCCTTCCATGCGCTGACTCCGGGCCGACAACGGAGCTATGAGATCCTGTTGAAGGGGGCGAAAAAGCCCGAGACCAGAGTCGCGCGCATTGCCCGGTTCCGCAGCAAGATCATCGACGGAAAAGGCGCGAACGAACGATAGCGGAAGCCCTATCTCGACAGCAGCAGCGCACACCATCCAGATCTCCTCCAGGTCCATCCGAGGCACGACTCGCCAATACCAGCGGGCTCGTGGTGGCCTGGCGCAGCGCGTGTTTACTGAGGCGGCAAGCGATTGACGAGGTCGTCGATGGCCGCTTCAAACCTTCCGGAAATGTCCCCCGCGGCGAAGCCCGACCACTCGCCAACGATATCGGGATGTGACAACCGGAACTTGTCTGAGAGCTCCGCCCAGCACTCGCGGACCTGGCTCTCCGCTACCTCGACATCGTCGCGGATGTTCTGGCACCTGGGGAATCGAAACGTGCCGTCGATGTTCGATCCCCAACTCCGCAATGCGTCATGAAGCTTGCGCAGGTGAACCGCGTCGTTCGGATCGATTTGTGCCGGTGGGTTCGTCTGCATGCATGACCCCCTTTCCTGGGCGTTGAGAAGTTGGAAGGCAACGCACGGATTGGATGAACCCGCCGATTCGCCCTCCGGACCGGGCTGAGGGCGCTTGCCGCGCACAGATTGGTATCGGCGCGCACGACGTGAAATCTGAATTCAACCGCACCCACAGGTCGTCAGCCGCGAAGAAAGGCGGGCACGGGGGCTCCCGCCCGCAACCGGTCCCGAACAGCCTGGTCGCTGTGGCCACACGCCCGCATCAGGGAGTATCCAGCGGCCTCGAGCGTCGCGTTCACGGGGATGCCGCCCTCCTGTACTGCGGCGCCAGTGGCCGGGTCGATCCCGCTGGCGCGCAGGTTGCTGTCCAGTCCCCCGATCACGCCGGCCCGCACATTGGGTCCAAACGCCACCATCACATTGTGGTGTCGGTTGTGACCGCGCCCGCCATCCCCGCGCGAGCCCAGGCCGCGCCCGAACGCGTTGAGCATGGCAAAGGTCACCTGCGCCGCGACCGGCGGCGCGTGGCATCCGGCGGCGGTGCAGCTCCACTGCTCGAAGATCTCGGTGGGCTCACAGCCGGGCTCGACCTCGGTGTCCCGCTCGGCATCGAGTTCGCCAAGATCGGGGTCGGTGTCTGGGCTCGGGTCATCGCGAGCGTCGCCCAGGTCCAGCTGGGAGGCGTCCGCATCCAGCTCCTCACCGGCGTCGCCGGCGTCGACCGCGGGGTCCTGCACAGCATCGACGCCGCCGTCCACGCCGCCGTCCACGCCGCCGGGACTCTTCGCCGACGAGCCGCATCCGACACCCGCAACCAAAGCCAGGATTGCCACGAAGCGTAGCGCGCGAATTGGCCCTCTGGTCGTCCAGGCGAGAGACGCTGTCGCCGAGTAACCACCGTGCCGAGACTGTGCGGTCAAAGACATCGAGCAACCATGGCCTGTTCAAAGCGCGTGCACAAATGGATCTTTGCGGTGGAGGTCCGGCGGGGGCGACCCGGTGAGATG
>CALBXO010000156.1 GCA_937890335.1 uncultured Pseudomonadota bacterium
CCCTCGGGACCGGTCGCGCCCTCTGCGCCCGGCTCGCCCTGCGGTCCCTGGAGTTGATCGCCAAAGTTCTCGAAGAGCAGCTGCGCCAGACCGGTGCGGAACTCGTTGTCCAGGGTCAGCACCTGGGCCACCTCGTCGGGGTCGGGGGATTCTCCGGGGAGGCCTTGGGGGCCGCGCAGGGCGTCGGCGAAGTTGTCGGCCAGCAGCTGGGCCAGGGCCTGGCGGAACGCTCCGTCGAGGGCGAGCATATCGGCCACCTCGTCGGCGTCCGCGCCCTCACCAGCAGGGCCCTGCTCGCCCGGTGCTCCCTCAGGCCCCTGCGGTCCGCGGAGCTCGTCCGCGTGGCCGTCGAAGAGCAGCAACACGACCGCAGCACGGAAGTCGGCATCGAGTGCCAGAGCGAGCGCGACATCGTCGGCGTTGGCGCTCTCGCCCGCCGGTCCAATGGGCCCCTCGGGACCCTGGAGTCCCGTCGGATCGCCCACCCAGCGTCCGGCGTCGTCGATGACCGTGTCGCCACCTACACTGACGGACAGCGGGGTGATGTCGCCCAGCACGTTGCTCGCCTCGTCGGCGCGGAATGCGTAGGGCACGGTGTTGATCCGAAGCCGGGGTCGGAGTTCGTCGTCGTCGGCCACAGTGACGCCCAGGTAGACACCGGACCCATCAAACAAGCCGGTGGGGATGGCCTGGTTGCGGCCCAGATCGACCGCGTAGTAGCCGTTCTCCACCAGCACAGTCAGGGTCTCGTTCCACAACACGGTGTTGGACTCGGGGCCGTCGTACATCGCGAAGCGTATCTCCGTCAGCCCGGACACCGGCGCGTTGGCGGTGTCCAGAATGCGGCCCTGGTGCGACAGCGTAGGCGGTACCGCCCACGCCGTAGCGCTCGTGACGAGCAGCAGCGCGACGAGCAGAAGGTTTCGTATGGTGTTCATCCAAGCCCCGGTCGCGGGGGGCGCCCCGCGCAGCGTGGCGGCCGTGACGACCGCGCGACGAGGCGGCCGCGACCGCCCTGCGCGAGCCCGCGTGTGTGCGCGGACTCCGGGCATCACCATCGGCAGACCCGCACCGGCAATTGAATTGGGCTGGGCGAATACACGCCGCCGAAGGGCGCTCGGTTTGGGACTACACCTCTACGGTGCCGTCGTCCTCCTGGAAGACGACGCGGTAGAGGTCCGTGCGGCGGTCCTTCCAGTTGTGCGTGGTGCCCGCATGCCGGTGCCTGCGGACGAGCTCGATGTCCACGTCGTGCATTGCCATCTGGGCGATGTTGGCGCTGGCCTCGGAGGCGACGCCCGCCTGGCTGAAGCTGATGTCGCAGGGCGAGAAGATCGCAGATTGGGCGTAGTGGATGTCCGCGTTCTCCACGAACGGCAGGTGACCGACGCAGCCCGAGATCACCGTGTACATATGGTTCTCGATACAGCGAGCCTGGGCGCAGTGGCGCACCCGGTAGTACCCGTGGCTGTCGTTGGTATTGAACGGGACAAAGAGCAGCCGGGCGCCGTGGTGGGCGGCGTAGCGGGCCAGCTCCGGGAACTCCACGTCGTAGCAGACGTTGATGGCGATGCGGCCGCGGTCGGTGTCAAACACCTCCTGACGGGCGCCGGGGCTGATGCCCCACCAGCGGCGCTCGTTGGGGGTCACGTGCAGCTTGTACTGCTTGCCGACGGTGCCGTCGCGTCGGAACAGGTACGCGATGTTGTAGAGGCTCTCGCCCTCCAGCGTGAACTGAGAGCCGCCGATGATGTTGATGTGATACCGCACGGCGAGGTCGGTCATCAGCTCGATGTACTCGGGCGTGTACTCGGCGAGCTGGCGAGCGGCGAGTCCGGGTGCGGCGGGCTCCACGAGGCGCAATAGCTCCAGCGTGAACATCTCCGGGAAGGTGACAAAGTCACACCGGTAGTCCGACGCCACATCCACGTAGAAGGTGATCTGCTGCGTGAACTCCTCAAAGCTGCTGATGGTTCGCATCTGCCACTGCACGGCGCAGACCCGCACCAGGGACACCGCCCGCAGCTGCTTGGGCCCCTCCGGGCGGTAGTCGAGGTTTGTCCACTCGAGGTGGGTGGCGTAGCCGCGGGAGTCGGGGTCATCTTCGAGGTAGTCGGCGATGAGGCCGCGCAGCACGAAGCCATTGGCCAATTGCGGGGTCAGGACCGGGTCGTAGAGGTGACGGCCGAGCACGTGTTCCGCGTACTCGCGGGCTGTGAGCTCCTCGGCATGGGCGCCGTAGTTGGGGATGCGCCCGCCAATCACGATGCGCTGCAGGTTCTTGCTCCGGGCGAGCTCCTTGCGGGCGTCGTAGAGGCGGCGGCTGAGTTTGCGACCTCTGAACTCGGGGTCCACCATCATCTCGATGCCGTAGAGGGTATCTCCCTCCGGGTCGTGGTTGCGGATAAACCCGTCGTCGGCGATGCGCGTCCAGTCGTGCCACTCGCCGTAGCTGGAGAAGTCCACGATGAGGCTGGCGCTGGAGGCCACGATCTGACCGTCAAACTCCACACAGAGCTGACCCTCGGGAAACTGCGCCAATTGGCTGCGCAGGTGCTCGTGGGTCCAAGGCTCCATGCCGGGAAACACGCGGCTCCCGAGGTCGATGAGGGCCCCGTGGTCCGCCTCCGTGATGGGGCGCACGCGAATTTTCTTCTCGAACGTGCTCATGTCGAGCTTCTTGGCGCTGCGCACTTCCTGCTTCTTGCCCTTGCGCCGTTTTGGCGGCGCCGCGCCGGCGGGAACGATGCTGTCGTCGGCCTTGGGGCGTTTGGCCTTGCTACCCTTGCGGGGCTTCTTCTCAGTCATGAAACGTCCTGTGGGAGGAGCCCAACGGCTGGGGTGTGGACAGGTGGAGTCAGGGCTGTGTCAGCTGCGGCGGTCCCGTCGGCGGTCCCAGCAATGCCAGGGACATCAACCGGTAGCACAGGCGCGCTGCGACGAAGTTGGACGCGGGGTTGCCCTCAATGGGGGCGAGCTCGACTACGTCGGCGCCCACGATCATGCTGCTGACCCGGGCGGCCTCAAACAGGATGGCCATGGCGTCGTCCCAGAAGAGCCCACCGGGCTCCGGGGTTCCCGTGGCGGGCAGCAGCGACGGGTCAAAGCCGTCCAGGTCGAACGTGATGTAGACGGGGCGCCCGGCCAGCGGGGCACAGATGGCACGTGGGTCGTAGTGGGCGCGGTGCGTGCCCCAGTGCATATGGACGCGACCCGGGTGATCCTCCAGGTAGCGGGCGCCCTGGACGGAGATGTTGCGGACGCCGACCGAGACGACGGTGAGGCTGGGGTCGTCCAGACAGCGCCGGATGGCCGACGCATGGCTGTACCGCTCGCCGAGGTAGCCGTCGCGCAGGTCGGCGTGGGCGTCAAAATGCAGCAGGACGAGGTCATTGTGCCGCTGAAGATGCGGCCTCAGGGCGCCGGGTGTGACGGAGTGCTCTCCCCCGATGACGAGCGGAAATTTGCCCTCGTCCAGGACGGCGGAGACCACCTCGGAGAGCCTTTCCAGAGCGGGCTCGATGCCGTCAGGGATCTCTGGGGGCACCAGCGTGCCGATGCCGTACGCATGGACCGGCTCGCGCCAGTACAGCTCGTCAAAGGTCTCGACCTCGCCGCTCGCCTCCAGGACCGCCGCGGGTCCCGCCTGGGTCCCGCCGCCGTAGGTGACGCTGGCCTCCAGGCCATAGGGAATCACCACGGCGCCGGCTTCCTCAGGGGCGCAGATCTCGTCCTCCGGCAGCCCGAGGAACCCCTCGAGCGGCTGGAGGTACTCCAGGGTCACTGCGCGAACCGGCGGGAGAAGCGGGGCGGCTCCCGGCGCTTCCAGTCGCCCGTGTGGTACGCGTTGGAGACCATGAGCGGGGCCACCGTGGTCGCCTCGGCGTAGACCATCTGCTCGTAGACGGTGTCCACCTTGCCCCAGGAGCAGGCCTCCTTGAGCGTGGAGGACGAGCAGGCGCCGTCGCGCACATCGGCCACGGTGATCTGCACCGCGTATTTGTGCATCTCCACCTCGTGGCCAAGGATCTCGGCGCAGACGACCGTGTCCTGCGCGAAGTTCTTGGGCACGCCGCCGCCAATCATGAACAGGCCTGTGGTGCCCGCCTCGATCTTGATGTCCGTGAGCTCCCGGAAATCGGCGACGGAGTCGATGCTGACGTAGCCGCCCGGGTTCTCCACCTGGTGTTTGACGAGCCCAAACCCTGCGCTGCAGTCGCTGAACGCAGGGCAGAAGATGGGCACGTCCATGTCGTACGCCGTCTCCAGGAGCGAGCCCTTCTTGACCGCGTTGGTCTTGAGCCACCGCCCCATCTCACGCAGGAACGAGCGCGAGGAGCGCGGCCCGGGGGGCAGGCTCGCGGCGATCTGGCGGATCGTCTCGTCGCAGGCGAGCAGCTCGCGCTCGTCGATGTACGTGTCGTAGATGCGGTCGATCTGGAGCTCGCGAAGGAGGTTGTCGTCCACCTCGCCCTGGGCCTTGTAGTGCCGGAAGCCCAGCGCCTCAAAGAAGTCCATGTCGACGATGGCGGCGCCGGTGGACACGATGGCGTCGACCATCCCGTACTTCACCATGTCGCGCCAGACGTCCATGCAGCCACCGGCCGACGTGGAGCCGGCGAGCGTCAGGATCACGCTGCAGTCGGTGTCCGCCAGCATCCGGCACAGGATGTCTGCGCCGCGCGCCATGTCGCGCGAGGTGAACGACATCTGGGACATGGCCTTGACCCACGGGCGGCCGTCCAGGGCGGTGATGTCGATGTGCTCGATGGGCTGGCTGAGCAGCTCGCGGCGTTGGGACTCAGGGTTCACGTTCATGACTGCTCCACGCGGTCCAGGAGTGGTTTATCCAGCACGGCGACCGGCGTCGCCGGCCTGAAACCATTGAAACGACTCTGAAAGGCGGTGCTGTACGCACCGAGCTGACCAAATTCCAGCCAGTCCCCCTCGCGGATGTCCTCGGGGAGATGCAGCGGGTGGGTCAGCGTGTCGGCGCTGTCGCAAGAGGGCCCGAACGCACGGAACGGTACCAGGGGTGCGTCGGTCTTGCGCTGCAGCTGCACCGGGAACTGCCAGGCGGGTGTGCCGGTGTCGAACAGGGTGCCGAAGACACCGTCGTTGAGGTGCAGCTCGCGCCGCCTTCTGTCCTCTACCCGCACGAGGGTGGCGCCGCCGTCGGCGACCAGGGCGCGGCCCGGCTCTGCCCACAGGCGGGCACCCTCCAGCGTGGTGCCGGCCAGCGCGCGTCCGATCACGTCGAAAAAGGCCGAATTCGGAGGCGGATTGACGCCGGGGTAGCGGGCGGGGAATCCGCCGCCCACGTCCACGACGCGGATGGGGACACCTGAGCGTTCGGCGACGGCTGCCGCGATGTCGACGGCCTGCTTATAGGCCTCTGGCTCCAGACATTGGGAGCCCACGTGGAAGCAGATTCCCACGCGCTTGAAGCGGCTGGCGACGAGCTGAAGGAGGCCAACGGCGTCGTCGGGGTCCGCGCCGAACTTACCGGTGAGCTGGTACGCGGCGTGGCCGTTCGGGATCACGAGCCGCACCAGGATCAGCAGGTCCGGATCGGACAGCTCCTCGTAGATTTTGGTGACTTCCGTGTCGGAGTCCACGACGAAGGTGCGCACGCCGCAGGCGTAGGCCTCGCGCAGTGCCTCGCGTGCCTTGATGGGGTGCATGAAGTGCGCGCGGGCGCCGTCGCCAAGGCGCCGGACCATGCGCAGCTCCGCGAGGGACGCGATGTCAAAGTCGCGGACACCCGCCTGGAAGATGGCGCGGAGCACAGCTGGATGGGGGTTGCTTTTGACCGCGTACAGGACGCGGCCGGGGAACCCATCGGCGAACTCAGCGGCCCGCGCGTGGATGGATCCTGGGAACAGAAGTGGCAGCGAGGCCGGCCCCCGGTGGTCGGCGAGCGCGTCGGCGACGGTGGGGTAGACCTTGGTGTTCCGGAGCGGTCCACCCGGAAAGGGTACGACCGCGGGGCGCGCCTGGCGCCCCCATGCTGTCATTGAACAGGCGAGGACATTGCCTCGCCGGAGTTGTCGAACCAGTGGGTCCGGGTGGAGGTGAGCTGCGACGGGTTGCGCCGGGCGGTCTGAAGGGTCGTCGCGACGTCAGTGGGCAGGAACGCCCGCAGCGGCTGGGCCACGTCGTCAAAGTGTTGCACGGCGTTCTGCAGGGCGGCGTCCCAGATGTCCGCCATCTGCCAGAGTTGCGCCGGCGCGACGAAGTCGCGGCAGTTTGCGGAACCGCACGCGCAGGTAAACGGTTCCTCGATGTTGAGAGCTGCGTAGTCGCAGGTGATCTGTTCACCGGGCGCGATGTCCCGGACGGCCAACTCGAGCCCCGCTATGGGGCTCAGTGAGTTGGCGTGGCAGCTGTGGTTCATCATGCGACCTCCATCCCAGCAGAGGATTCGTCGTCCTCTGTTATCGATCCAGCCGAACTCGATGAGCTCGGCCTGGTACAGATCCCCCAGGTCGTTGACCTGAGAGGGCGACAAGACAATGTCGAGAGGGTCCAGCGCCCACGTAATGGTGCCCATGGGGATGAGCGCCGTCGCGACGAGGCCACTTCCGACACGCGGATTGATGAAACGAACTGATGCGTCTGGATGTATCACCGCGACTTCCTCCCCGGACCGCCGCCAAACACATTTTTCCGTCCGTTGACGGCGAGCCAATTAGCGATCGATGGGCGTTGAAGTCAATACAAAAAGTTGTGGCGGTGTCTCTTTTTGCGCCCCGTGCCCAGCGGGCTCGAACCGTGTTCGGCTGACCGCCGCTGGTGGAAGGATTTCACCGGGCGTCGGCGTCCGTTTCCAGGGGCAACTCTCAGCGTTTGGAGCCATGGCTGCACCCGCCCACTGTGGTAGTCTTCAAGGCATGAGAGACATCCTCGCCTACCCCGCGCCGGACGTGCTGTTCCAGGTCGCGACCCAGCAGATGATTGAGTTGGCGCGTCCCATCCGTGGCTCCGACTGGATCGTCGATATTGCCACCACGGGGGCTGCCGGCTTCCTGCGTTTTGCGCTCTGGGCGCAGCCCGGTGCGTCCCAGAATCTGATGGGCGAGCGGTGGACGTACGCGCAGCAGCACACCGACGAGCTGCTGGGCCGCAAGCCACCCGAGGGACGGTATTCGCGGCAGGGATCGGCCATGGCCATGGCCGCGGCTGCGTACACCAACGCGCGCCGGGTTGCGTTTGAGCGAGGTCTGCACGGGCAGCCTGTGATGGGCGTGGCGATGACGGCTGCGGTCTCCACGGGCCGGGCGCGCCGGGGCGGCAATACGTGCCGCATCGCCGTCCGGACGGACGCGGGCTTCCATTTGGTGGACGCGGAGTTCACCAAAGCGGCGGCGCGCGGGCAGAGCCGTGAGCAGAGGCGACTTGAGGAAGGGATCGTGTGCGATGCGCTGACCCTGCTGACGATTCTGTCGGTGATGGGCCAACCCACCGCCGTCCTCGACCCCCAATGGGGCGTGACCGCCCCCGAGCTGGACGACGCGGGCGTGCTGGACCCGCGGGTGGTGGCCTCCACGCCGCTGTCGGCGGGCGCCGACCCGTTCTACAAGGTGCTCATGCCAGACCAGAGCGTGTTGCCGCTGGAGGAGGCGAGCCCCAATGAGTTCCTGCTGCTTCCGGGCAGCTTCAACCCGTTCCACCACGGCCATGAGCAGATCGCGGCCATGGCCCGCGAGCAGACCGGCAAGGATGTGATCTTCCAGATCACGGCGCATCACCCGGCAAAGGGTGTGGTGCCGACGCAAGACTTGCTGGCCCGCGTGGCGCAGCTTCAGTTTCGCTGGCCGGTGGTGCTGTTTGACACGGAGGGGCTGTACGCGCAGAAGGCGGCGCGGGTGCCGGGCATGACGATGCTCATTGGCGCTGATGTCGTCTATGGGCTGCAGAATCTGCGGTACTACAACGGGGACAAGGCGGAACGCCGCCGGCTGTTCGACCAGCTTGGCGCGCTGGGGACGACGTTCCTGGTGGCCGGTCGGGCGGTGGACGGCTACTACGAGACGCTGGGCGACATCCCGGTCCCCGGTAACGTCGCGCACCTCTTCCGGCCGCTCGGCGGCCGCATCGACATCTCCTCCACCCAGCTCAGGGGCCCCGGGTGACCGGACGGCTTGCGCGGTCTGCCGGGGCCACCCGCGTCAGTCCTGTTCCTCCGCGCGCTTTTGGACGGCTGCGCGGGCCACTTTGACGACGCGGGCAAACTCGCGCTCGAGGGCCTCGTGCCGCTCGGTAGAGGCGTCCACCACCGCAATGGCCCAGTCCAGGTAGACCAGCTGTCGCTCGATGGTCCAGCCCTTGGGCGCCGAGTCCCCAATGTCGGCCACGTTGCAGATCTTGTCGGCGAACTTCACGGCGGTGCCGCCGGAGGTCATGTGCGGCGCGTGATCGATCTGGAGCTGCTTCCGAACAGCCTTGGGCAGCTTCTTGTCGTCGGTGACCTCCTCCACCAGGGAGCGAACGCGGGCGCCGAACAGGGACTCGAGTTCGGCGCCGGTTGTGTCCGTGTCCTCGATGGTGTCGTGGAGGACCGCGGCGCGTAGGACGTCGATGTCTTTGATCCCGCCGATCTCGGCCAGGACGGTGGCCACCTCGATGGGGTGGTTGATGTACGGGGACGCGGCTGCGCCCTTGCGGCGCTGGTCGCGGTGCTTGTCCGCCGCGAAGCGCAGCGCCTGAAGAAGCGCAGTCAGTGGGTTGGTTTGCTGGGTCATGGGCGCACCTTACAAAATTCTCCTGTCTCGCGCCCCCCTTTTCCTGAGACAGGCGGACGAGCGACGCGAGCGACCCGATGGGGGCCCAGCGGAGGCAGTGGCCCGAGACCGAGTGGTCAATCGGTGGGGGGCCGCGGCGCCAGCAGTGCGTCGAGAGACTCCACGTTCGCGATCCAAGCGGACAGTGCGCCGCGCGTCGGCGGCAAGCCGTAGCCTCGGGCGTGGCAGGCGGCGCTGAGTTCGTACCAGGTCTGCGCGGTGGTGTCGGCGGCGGCGGTGTCGGACGTGTACTCGCGCAGGCACAGGAGCTGGACGCGCATGGGGGCGCTGGTCAGTCCCGGCGCGCGGCGGGACCAGAAGATGTCCAGGCAATTTTCCAACGCCTGGCGGACCAGCAGGGCACAGGCCCGCGCCCGGGTGGCCTCGTGGGCAAACTCCGCTTTCATGAAGGCGCGTGCCGTGTCCAGCAGCTGGTGGGTGGCGGGTGCCGCTGCAATCATGTGTGGGCCTCCAGCTTGCGCGCCAGCTCGTGGCAGTCGCGAACGAAGCGGAGCGGCTCCGCGTTGAGCGTGCCCGTATGCGCCCCACGGTCCGCGGCAAAGAACGCGTTGGCCAGTGGTTTGGGAAAGCGGTTGTTGATGGTTTGCGCCACGTCCCGCGCCGGGTCGCCGAGCAGCAGGAGGGCGGCCTTCTGGCGCAGCTTGTTGGCGTCGGATAGCTGCGTCTCGACGACGTCGTGGGCGGCGCCGGCGGCGAGTTGGTTGCGTCGGTACGCGGAGCAGATGGCCGCCTCGAGCGCCATCCGGCACAGCCCGGGCACGACGCGCAGCATGACCGCGTCTCCGATCTCCGCGGCCTTGTATGCGATGGCCTCGGCGTCCTGGATGAACAGTGTCACCGGATCCGAGCGCTGCTCGACGTGGATCTCTGAGCCCTCGCGCCGGTCCACCCACAGGACGGTGGCGGGGATCTGGAGCCTTCGCAGTGCCTCCGTCAGGCGGTCGTCGTGGGTGAAGACGATGACCTGCCGGCTCTTTGCCGTCGTCTCCAAGACCCGGGCCAGCCCGTCCACGCGCGCCGGGTCCATGGACTGGACCGGATCGTCGATGACCACGAACCCAAACGGCGATTGGTCCATGCACGCGCGCGGGAGGAACAGACTGAGTGCCAGTGCGTTGAGCTCACCCTGCGACATGACGCCGAGCGCGGGGGCGTCCATCTGATCGACCTGAATCTGGAGCTCGACCTTGCGCTGCGTACCCGTGCCGGTCATGGCGATGTCCACGATGTCGACGCTGCTGCCCGCGCGCAGTTGGGTCCACAGCTGCCGGGCCTGGTCCGCGATGGGGGCGAAACGCTCGGCCCGAAGCTGCGCCGCCACCTCCCGGACGAAGGTGCGCGCGTCGTTGGTGGCGCTCAGGGCTTCGGCGCTGGCGGCGGCGTGGCGCGCGGCCTCCAACCACGCACCCAGCGGGGCGACGATGGGCCGCCAGGCGCTCTGTAGCGCGGCCAGCTCAGCGGTCGCCGCCTCGCGGACGAGCTGCGCCGCGGCGTCCAGTGCGGCGTGCGCGGTCTCCAGTTGGTGCGCGAGGGCCACTGGCCCCTCCACCGGTGCCGTCCATGCGTCTGCCGCGACACGCAGCTGCGCGCAGGCCTCCTCCAGCTGGGGCGGCACGTCGCTCACGTCCAGCCGCCAACGCAGGAGGGCCTCGCCGGTGCCGCGAGCGCGCTTGAGTGCACTGTGCGCCGACGCGACCCGCGCCGCGCGCTGCTCCATGTCCGCGGCCCGCGCCTCCGCCTGCGCGCGCCACTCTGGGTCGATCGTTCCCTCACCACAGATGGGACAGTCGGCGTCGCCATGTTTGCCGTGGAACTTCATGGCGTGCCGCAGCAGCTCCGCGTGGTCGTGGAATGTGGCCGCGGCGCTGTCTGAGGCGTTGGCCACGGCGTCCACGGCGTCCCGCAACGCTTTGGCTGCGCCCGCGACGGCCTGGGCTTCCGGCGGGCGCACCTGGGTGAGCTTGCGCAGCTGGGCGGTGGGGCCGGCCTCCTCGACGGGCTGGTTGAGCAGCGCTTCGACGGCGTCCAGATCCGGGGCGCGCTTCTTGAGCAGAGCGGTCAGCTCGGCGACACGGGGGTCGGATTCTGCGTCGGGGAGGGACGCCTGCAACCGCTTCTTCGCGTCGCCCGCGGCCTTCTTGATGGCCATCAACTGCTTGCGGAGCGCGTCCAGGCGGGAGGCGGCCGTGTCGAACTCTTCCAGACCGAGGGCGGCGTTGATGGTGTCGAAGATCTCGGTGGACTTTTCGGCCCAACTCTCGAGCTCGGCGTAGGGGAGAAACGGCCGGTTGCTCGAGAGCGCAGACGTCCAGCCAAGCTCGTCCAGGTCAGCTGCGTTCGTGACCGTCAGGCTGTGGCTGTTCAGGTCCGCGGACGTCCACGAGCGGCGAAGGGCGACGGGACCGCGGGGGTCTGTGGAGAAGATGGCGGCAAGCTCCGGCTCGGCGTCGTGCAGGTTGCGCCACGCGTCGGTCCAGACCTTGTTCTTGCTGCCGGCCCAGCGGGCGCTCTTGCCGGTCACGAGAAACTCCAGCCCCTCGGCCAGGCTCGATTTTCCGCTCCCGTTTCGGCCGAGGACCACGGTCAGACCGTTGCCCGCGGGCAGGGCCATGGTGACGCGTCGCCCGATCCCGCGGAACCCCTGCACGCTGATCTGCTGCAGGTAGGCCAGCCCCTTGGCGCCGCTGGCGGCGGGCTTCGGCTTGGGCATGGCGGGGCTTGCGCCCTCGGCGACCTGCGCCAGAATCTCGTCGTCGTGCCACGCGGCTTCCGCGAGCCGGGCTGCGGTCGGCGACAGAGCGGATTTGAGGATGGCGAGCACGAGGCGCTCGTGCAGTGATTTGTCAGTCATGGTGCGTCAATGAACCATAGAATGACCGGTTTCCGCAATTCCGGATCGTGACCGTGGATGAATGTTTTTCGTGGTCAGGGCTCGCCGCGCTCGTGGTCCGTCGAGGCCCAATACGCTACAACTCTCTGGACCCGATTCAGGAGGCCCTATGCGCTGCGTGACCCTATCAACACTGCTGCTTCTCGCCGCCTGCGGGGGCGAGACGGGTGGCAGTTTTGCGGAGACCACTCGTCCGGACGTGACCGCCGCGCCTGGGTCGCTGGCCTTCGCCGCGCCGGGGCCCGGCCAGGGCCACGTGGATGCTCAGCTCACGCTGACCAACCAGGGTGGCGCCACGTCGATCACGAGGGTGACGCTGGAGGAGGACGACTCGACGGTGGAGGTGGCCCTGCTGGACGCCGCGGACTGGAGTGGGCGCCCGCTCGGCGCCGACGACACCGCGGTCCTCACGCTGCGCTGGTCCGTGTTTGACGCGCAGGCCGACAGCGGGCGCATTCGCATTGCGCTCCAGGACCACGAGGAGCTGGTCGTGCCCTTCTCTACCGTGGACGTGGACCCCACGCTCGAGCTGGAGACCAACCCCGCCGGGGTCGAGTCGGGTACCGGCATCGATGTGGAGGTGCCGTCGGACATTCCGCGCGTGACCTTCACTCTGCGCAGCGTCAGCATTGCGCCGCTGAGCGTGCAGTCCATCTGCCTGGTGGACGGGGCCGGACAGTGTGTCGGCGCCGGGGAGGAGAACGTTTTCTCCCTCTGTGACGGCGCGCGCCAGGTTCCGGAGGGGTGCCAGGCGCCGCAGATGGGCCAGTCCCTGCCGCAGAGCGCGACCTACACGTTCACAGGGTTCTTCACCCCGCCACCGGGGACCGTGGACACCTTCGTGGGCCGCGTCCTGGTTCGCACGGACTCGGCGCAGCGCCCCGACGTGCTGGTCACGCTCCGCGCGACCCCATGCACACGCGCGCAAGACGGCGACGTATGCGGGACCTGCGGCGACGGACAGCGAGACGCCGGGGAGGAGTGCGACGACGGCAATGTGTCCGAGGACGACGGCTGCGATCTGTTCTGCCAACGGATCGCGCGGTGCGGAGACGGCGTCCACGACGAGGCGACCGAAGCCTGCGACGACGGCAACGACATCGAGACCGACGACTGCTTGACCAACTGCACGCTGCCGGCCTGCGGTGATGGCTTTGTGTGGGAGGGGCAGGAGGACTGCGACGACGGCGACGATCTGCAGACCAACGGTTGCCTGAACGACTGCACGGTCGCCGAGTGCGGCGACGGTTTTGTGTGGGAGGGCGAGGAAGCCTGTGATGACGGCGACGAGCTCCAGACCAATGGGTGCCTGAACGACTGCAGCGTCGCCGAGTGCGGCGACGGTTTCGTGTGGGAGGGGCAGGAGGACTGCGACGACGGGGACGACGTCGATGACAACGAGTGCCGCAACAACTGCGAGGTCCCCGGCTGCGGCGACGGCGTGGTGCAGGACGACGAGGACTGCGACGACGGCAATGACATCCAGACCGACGCCTGCCTCAACGACTGCACGGACGCCGGGTGCGGCGACGGGCACGTCTGGGACGGCGAGGAAGATTGTGACGACGGCAACGACGTGCAGACCGACGCCTGCCTCAACGACTGCACGCCTGCCGACTGCGGCGATGGCCACGTCTGGGAGGACGAGGAGGACTGTGACGACGGCAACGATGTGCAGACGGACGCGTGTCTGAACAGCTGCGAGTTCGCCGATTGTGGCGACGGCTTCCTCTACGACGGGGTCGAAGCCTGCGACGACGACAACAATGAGGGCGGTGACGGATGCTCGCCGACCTGCGAACTCGAGAGTGACGGCGTGGAGACGCTTTCGGAGGACGGGGTCTTCGTCCACGCCAATTTCACCCGCGTGGGTCCAAACCATGCCGTCGTGGCGTACGCAGAGCTGCCGGACCGGGCTACGCCAGGCACAGAGGTCTTCCTGCGCGTGGTGGCCTTTGAGAACGGCGAGTATGTCATCTCAGAGCCCGCGACCGTGGCCCAGGAGACCTGCCGCCATGGCAACGACCACTGCATCAAACTGATGGGCGAGATCGGCCCAAACCACTTCCTGGTCGTGTTCCAGCGGGACGATTACAGCGACGAGATTCAGCTGTTCCGCCGCGACGGCACCACGGTCACGCGGGTGCACACCGTGGAGCTGGTCAACAAGGACTGGTACATGGGGCACCCCATCGACGACCAGCGCTACCTGTTCCGCTCCCGGACCGGCAACAGCGCGGGCCCGGTGGTCTACCAGCTGATCCATCGCATCGGGGACAGCATCGCGTTTGGCAACACGCTCACCCGACCCGCGCCGTCCAACTTCTCCCCCAACACGAACCAGGAGCCGCAGACGCCGGCGCCGCTCGTGAGGATCGGGCCAAACCAGTTCCGCGAGATGCGCGGGGGCTACGTCTTCCAGCCGGGCTATTTCACGAGCTGGGTCCTGACCATGAACGGCGACGCCATGTCTGCGAGCAATTACCAGGTGCACACGAACTCACAGACGCGGACCATGGAGCCCATCGTCGTCGGCAACGGCACCGGCGAGGCGCTGGTCTTCTATTCCAGCTACCAGAACAACTGGCACTATGGCCACTTCAGCACCGGCACAGGTCCCTTCACCTATTCGGGGGTCCTCGAGGACGGGCGCCAATACCATTGGGGCTCCAGCCGCGACAGCACGGATGGGTACGTGGACGGCGTGGATTTCAACCGCACGCGCGGGGGGCAGCTGCTGCGTTTTGACGGTGTGGACGCGAACCCGGTGTTGGTCGAGGGCGACCTGGTCACCTACCACACCCACGCCCCGACCCTCATTGAGGTCGCCGGGCACGCGCTGATGCTGACCGGCCCGTACGACGGCGCCATGGGACTTCGCATCATCCCGCTGTCCCCGTAGCCGCCGACCCACAGGTCTGCCTCGCGGGAACGAATCAGCGCCTGGGGTCCATCTCCGCCATGGCTTCCGCCGGCAGCTTCTTGGCCCCGGCGACGTGCTCGCCGCCCCAGGCGACGAGGGCCGCCAGGATGTCGAACAGGTCCTTGCCGCGATCTGTGAGGACGTAGTCGTAGCGCACGGGAGCCGTCTGGTAGGGCACGCGTTCGACCACTCCGCTGGCCTCGAGGCGGCGCAGCCGGTCGGTCAGGATGTTCGTGGTGATCCCGTCGGGGCCGTTCAGGAGGTCCTTGAACCGCGATTTCTTGGCGAACATCAGGTCCCGGACCACCACCAGCGTCCAGCGGTCGCCAATCACGTCCAGGCTCTCAGCGATGGGGCAGCCGCTGCGGCGCGGCTTGTCTCTTTGCGAGTCCGTCACAAAAACATCATGGCATGGATGGCTGTCACTTGCGAATTGCAAGTGACAAATGTCATACATGTTCTCGCGTCGTGTTGGCGCCACCCTTACCCCGAGCCAGGAATCCCCATGCAACTCCACGCCATCCGCGCCTCCCACAACTGTCGCCGCGTACTCGCCACCGCTGATCACCTCAAGATCGACCTGGACGTGATCGAGCCCAACCCGGCCAATGGCGACCTGCGCGCGCCGGCGTTCCTGGCGATCAACCCCAACGGCAAGGTCCCGACCCTCGTGGACGGTGACCTGACTCTGTGGGAGAGCAACGCGATCATGCAGTACCTGGCGGACACCAAGCCGTCGGACTTGTTCCCGAGCGAGCCGAAGGCGCGCGCGAACGTGCAACGCTGGCAGTTCTGGGAGTCGAACCACCTCTCCGTCGGGACGGGTGGGATCACCTTTGAGAAGGTGTTCAAGCCGTTCGTGCTCAAGCAGGCCACGGACGAGGCTGCAGTCGAGCGGGCCACGGCGACGTTCCACAAGTTCGCGCCGGTCCTCAATGGGCAGCTGGAAGGACGGAAATTTGTCACCGGCGACCACCTGACCCTCGCGGACTTCAGCGTGGCGGCGAACTTCTCCTACGCGCAGCCGGCGGGCTTCCCGCTGGAGAACTACACGCACATCCGAAACTGGCTGGGCACCATGGACAATGTGGCGGCCTGGAAGAACCACGCCCCGAAGCTGGGCTGACGCGCGAGGGGTCTACTGCGCGGCGCAGTCGCGGTGGCGGGACTTGAACGCGGCCTCCACGGCGACCTTGAACTGGTCCTTGGGCAACTTGGCGCCCCAGGTGAGCAGGCCGTGCGTCTCAAAGAGCTTGCGTGACTCCTCACAGTTTCCGGCCCGCGCCAGACAGAGGGCGGCGGTGTCGAGGTTGCCGATGGCGAAGAGCTTCTGACGCTCTTCGTTCTTGTCGCGCGTCTTGAGTTTGGGCAGCACGGTGAGGATGTTCTGGGCCTCGCGCAGGCAGCTGGCTCCGTCGTTGGCCTCCATGGCTGCGTGGATGGCGGGACCGGCGCGCTTGACCATGTCTGCCGGGGCCAGCTGGGTGATGGGGCACAGCTCGGAGGCCTTCTGGCTGACGGCGCGGTCGATGTCGGCGGCGGTGAGGCGGGACATGGCGGAGTTGGACAGCAGCGCGCCGCGGTAACGCTTCTTGCCCTCGTCGCAGCGCCCGGCGGACATCTCGCAGAACGAGCGCAGCATCGACTGGAGTTTGATCCTGGCGGCGTCGGGGTCGAGCTCATTGGAGCGATCCAGCGCGGCCAGACAGCCGAGGCCATCTCCGAGGTTAGATTTGTTGGCGGCGGCCACCCGCAGCGTGTGGGCCTCCTCCTCCGGGGTCGCGGCCTTGGCCGGGACGGGTGCCGCGGCGAGCTGAGGGGTCGCGGCGGGTTCTGTTGGCGCGGCCACGGCAGGCGCGCCTGCTTTGATGCGCCGCAGGACCAGGCGGATGGGGACCTTGCACGACTGGAGATCGCGGGCGGAGTTGCTCGAACAATCCGCGATGTCGCCGCCCTTCTTGAGCCGGTTGCTCTCGTTGACGTTGCTGCCGCCGGCGCCGGCCAGGAACGTGCCGCCCTCGGCCTCGACCTCAGTGCCCTCTGTGGTCAGCAGCTCAAACGCGCCCAGGTTGTAGCCCCAGACAAAGTGCGTGGCGCCGGCGCAGCCGGGGTTGGCGGCCACGTCCGCCTCGTAGAGCTTGCGTCGCGTCGCGCTGCGCGTGCCGCTGACGTAGTACTGGAGCTGGAGCGATTTGCCGGCCGCCACGCGGCCCGACAGCGTGGCCGCGCCGAGGGGCAGTTTTGCGTAGACCTCCGCCTCCGACCGCATGTCAAAGCCCTCCACCGCGCCGCTGGTCCAGCGCGTGGGCTCGTAGGCGCCGTACTTGCCCGTGACCGTCTCGTCCTGGCACTCGTGCAGCACCTCGAGCTCGCAGCCGACGTATTTGACGACGATGACATCGCGCTGTGCGAGGGACTCGAACAACGCCAGGTCCGTGGCGTCCCAGTCGATCACGAACGGGCGTTCGTCCTCCTCGCCGGCCGTGCAGAACTCTGCCTTGGCCAGCGGCGTCGTCGCGGTGAGGTCGGGCTGCACCACGTCGCTGACGGACGTGCCGCAGCCGGCGAAGAAAAGGAGGAAGAGCAGAGTTCGTTTCATCGCCGCACTCTATGCTGGAGCAGCCGGCGCGATCAACCAGTGGGATCGGCCCACGGCTGCCGGCTGTGGCGAGCTCCTTGACGTGGGTTTGGCGAGGGTGCGTGATGTTGCATGCGACTTGGGGGTTCCACGTGAAATCATTGCAGACTCTGCTGATCCTCTGTGTGGCTGGCGCCGGCTGCGACGAGTCCAGATACAGCGCCGCGGACGCCGGGGTTGAGGATCTTGCGGACATCGGTGGCGACGCCGTGGAGCAGCGACGGTTCGCGGTGGAGGGGCATTGGCGCGGGCCGGAGCAGGTTGGCAATTGCATCCAGGTCGAGGACTGGTGGTCGTTCCATCCCGACGGGCGCTTTGTCTACACGGTGGACGACCGCAACGCCTGCTACGAGCAGTATGTGTTGGCGATGCAGGGCCGGTGGGTCCAAGGCGCGCAGCGACAATTGTCCGTGTCCTGGACCGACCCACAAGGCGCGGAGCAGAGCCAATCCTCTACGTCGGCGGTGGTGACGAATCCGGACGGGTTGGAGCTCCTGGCCACCCAGGCCTGGGTGCGGGCCGAGGCCACGAGCCGCTGGGTCCACAGCGACATTCGGGTGGCGGCGGGCGCGGAGCAGTCAATCACGAATACGCTGACAGTGACCGGACTGGACGGTGGAGAATGCCGGCTCACAAACACCGTGCACGTGGCGACAACAGCCCAGGGGGGCGGGACTGGCACGCTTGCGTTCAGCGCTCCGTGCTCCGTGCGTGAGGACAGCTTGATTGGGTGGGACACGGTGATCCCTGATGGTTGGGAGGAGCGCGGGTGGGAGGCGAAACGCGCGGTGCTCGCCGCCGAGGGCTTCGATGACGCTCCGGCGCCGGTCTACCAGATGATGGAGCGCTCGTTCTGGCCCGTCGTGTTCTACGACCGAGCCCAACCGGACCTGCTGTTCCGCTCGCCGATTCGGCGCAGGGCCGAGGTGGGTCCGCCCGTTCCCACGCAGCGCCCTCCTTCCACGGAGCCGCAGCCCCCCACGGAACCGTAGGTCAGCCGGCGACGGTCAGGTGGCGACGGTCTCCACCAGCGCCAGCCACTTCGCCACGATCTCGCCGGCCGCCTCCATGGGGGGCGCGTCCAATTGGCTCGTGAAGTCGCCCAGAATGGGGAAGCGGTCCTGGTAGCGGACCGGGGTGGCCAGGGGCAGCTCGCGGCGCAGGTTGCGCCCGTCGTAGAGGACCAGCCACAGGCGCGGCCCCTCCGGCACGTAGACGAGGCTCCACGCGTATTGGTGTTCCTGGTGCAGCCAGTCGATCTGGACGTGGGCGGGCCAGCCTGGTTCCCCCGCGACATCGCCGGGCCGCCGGTTGAGCTGCGCGCGCTGCGCCGCGAGCCGGTCGGACGCGCTGCCCAGGGCGTTGGAGACGGCGGTCAGCAGCGCGAAGGCGTCCATGCGCTCGCGCAGCGCGTCGGACTTCCGGGCGGTCTCGACTGCGGCGATGGCCAGATCCCATGCGGCAAGAATGCCGGGCACCGGGTCGGCGACCAGCAGCGCGAAGGCGACCGGCGGCAGCGTGCCGCGCCACGACGCCAGCAGGACCGGGTCAATCAGGTGGCGCAGCGGTTCGGGGACCTCGTCGCGCCCATTGAGCTCGTTGAGTGTGAAGTAGACCTTGTGCGGATCGCCGGCGCCCCAGTGGAAACGCAGCGTGAACGGCATGCCCGTGGCGTCGGATGGCCAGGTGCGCTCGATCCAGGTTGCGCCGCCGGCGACGGGCTCGCCGCGGGCCGCGAGTTGGTCGCGGGCAGCGGCCACCACCAGCGGCAGGTCCGCGTTGAGCGCGCGCCAACCGGCGTCGATCGCGTCAAAGTGTTCCAGATAGGACTTGGCCAGATCGCTGAGTTTGGGCATGGCGGCGATGGTGGAAGATTGCGTCGGCGCCCGCAAGCCCCAGGGGTGTGCGCGGCTATTGGCGCGCGGGGACAAGGGTGTATTGACCGGTTCCGGGCTGACCAAAGACGTCGGTGCAGACTACGTTCACCGTGGCCTCCTCGGCGAGCGACCCAGACACGGCGATGTCGATGTCGATGCGTCCGTCGCCGGTGAGGTCGGACGCGCTCGGCGTCGCGGTGATGTCCACCTGCCCGGAGGTTACGAGCGCCCCGGCCACCGGGGTCGCCTGGCAGTTGGCGATCTTGCCCTCGGTGAAGACGGTCAGGCGCAGAGTCTGGCCGGCGGCTACGGTCGCGCCGGCGGGAACCAGAGCGGGCGCGCCCGCAAATGTGAGCGAAGCCTGGGCGAGTCGGTTTCCCGCGGACGCCGTCACCAACGATGTTCCTGGGTCGGTGGACGACAGCAGCGTCGTCGCCGTAGCGTCGGTCACGCCGTCGCCAAGCAGTGTTGCGTTGGCGCCGTCGAGCACGCCGACCGAGGCGTCGAACGTGATGGGAGCGCCCGCAGCGTCGGGGTTGGCGGTGGCGTGGACGACGGCGGCGTGGGCGCCGCTGATGGGGAGGTAGGTCGCCGTTCCGGGCAGCACCAGCTCCAGGTCGAGGCGGTCCACGTTCACTCCGGGCCGCGGGTCCAGGGACACGGTGAAACTGTCGATCACCGTGCGCGAGCCGCAGACGTCGCGGGCGGTGACGATCAATGTGGCTGTGCCGCTCTGGTCCAGGTCCAGAGTCTGCACCTGGTCAAACGGGACCAGCGCCTCCCAGCGGCTGAAGTTGAAGTCCAGGTTGTCCGCGGGGACGCCGGCGACGTTCACGCTGCGAATGGTCAGCCCGCCCGGGTGCTCGGCGGTACCCCGCACCAGGATGTCGCCGCCGACAATCTCCAGAGTCGGACCGAGGGTGATGACGCCCTCAACAGGCAGGTTTCCCTTGCAGTCCACCTCGGTCTCCGGGGCTCCGCAGGCGGCGAGCGATACGGCGAGCAACAGCGCGAAGTGTCTCATCTCACAGACCTCCCAGCGGCGATCCGATCCGCAGGAACTCAGGGCTGACGTTGAGCACAAAGCCGACGCCGACGCTCTGTCTTGTGACCGTGGGCACCTCGCCCTGTACTGGACCGCCGAGCTCCACACCGGGCGCCAGCCGCGTCACCCGCCGCAGGACCAGTGTGGAGGCCAGGGAGAAGGTGGGCGTCAGCTCCCATTCCACGCCCAGGTGGACGGATTTGAGGAAGTCGAACGAGCCATCTGCCCCCTGCGCCACAACGCCAAGGCCGAGGTAGGGGGCAAAATTGCCGAAATCGTGCTTGGAGTAGCCGCGCCCGTTCTCGTCGAGGAACGCGGCGAAGCCAGCGACGACCTCAAGGTCGTAGCCTCCCGTCTCCACTGCCGCGACCTCCGCCTGCCCGGCGCCGGGTTGCCGCCGCGCCACATACTCCCGGTCCACCCCGTCCAGGAAAACCCCCGCGACCCCGACGCGCAGCGCCGACGAGTACGTCGCCTCGACGACGAGCTCTACCTTGGTCCGGGACCAGGTGTCCCCGTCCCCGTCTGTGACCTCGACGAGCACATCCACAGGTCCGGGTAGTCGCGGCGCCAGGGTTCGCTCGCGGGTCACATAGAGCGGCACGACCTTCCTTCCAGCTCCCACCACATCGCCTTCCAACTCGGCACCCGCGGAGGCGCGCTCCCCACCGTAGCCGGGTGCGGAGTCCACGCGCACGCCCGCGATGAAGATGCCGCGCTCGCCGTCCACATCGACCCCAAAGCCGTGGGCGTCCCGGTGACGAACAACGACGGTAATCGACGTGTTGGGCTTGAGAATGTTGCTGTCCCTGCTGGTGCTGACCTCGGCCTCGGGCCGCTCCGCGTCGATGCAGACGACGAAATCATCGGGGTATTTCTTCCTGGCCCTGCGGAAAAAGCGTGCGTCAGGTCGAATACGCGCGGCTCCGCCTTGGGCTTGGGCGCCGAGTGGGGCGCGTCGGACTCTGACGGAGGTTGGCTGCTCGCGTCGACTCTGTTCGGCGCGGCGACGAGCCAGAACTGGAAGTAGCCGCGCAGCGAGCCCGCCTGCTCCGTGTAGGCCAGCACCGGGCCCTCGCCCACTTCCAGGATCGCGTCAGCGTCAAGATCCAACTGCCCACCCACGGGCACGTTCAGCGCCTGCCACTCCTCGCCGACATACAGCGCGATGGCGCCGCCATAGGGCAACACTTCGGACCCATCGAGCCGGGTTCCACCGCGCACCGGGACGTTGGCGTCAAAGACCGCGGGCCTGCCTGCCGGCTCGCGCGGGACCAACGTCACGCGCAAGCTGTCCTCGCCGATGGGAATCTGGAGCTGCAGGCGCGTCAGGCGCTTCTGCCCCCAGAGCGTGGGGCAATCGCCACCGGAGATGACGCCGTGGCCCACGGCCAGGGTGCAGGTCACGGACCCGAGCTGAACCTCCACATCGGTGGTGGGAAGCTCCCCCACGGCAGGGAGGGGAATGCTGCGGTCGCTGAGGTCGAGCGCGTCGTAGACCGTCTCGAGCTGCGGCGTCTGCGCGGTGGCAGACGCCGTCGCCAACAGGAAGGTCGCGAGGAGGAGCAGTCGGAGTTTTGCCACCCCGATCGAGTACCCCGTGACGCCGGAATCCGCAACTGGCTGGGGCGGCGTGGTGGAGACGCTCGCGACACCTGGGCGTCGGGCCGTTTTCGTAGCTGCGCAGGCGGGTTCGCTGTCTGCCAATCCGTGTGGCTGCTACGATGCCGGCCATGCGAGTCCGCCAGATAGCTGTCGCCGTGATGTGGGTGCTGACCGCATGCGCGTTTGATGCCGCGCCGGCGGACGGCGTGGATTCGGACGCATCCCCCGACGTGCAGGTCTCGCCGGATTCCAGTGCGGATCTGGACGCGTCCCCCGAAGTCGGTCCGGATGTCTGTGTCCCGGTGCCCGAGGTCTGCGACGGGCTCGACAACGACTGCGACGACGCGGTCGACGAAGACACCTGCGCTACCTCCACGGCCGAAACCGCGTGCGTGGACGGCACCTGCCAGCTGATCGCCTGCAACCCCGGGCTGGCGGATTGCGACGACGACGCAGACAATGGTTGCGAGGCGGATTTCGCCAGCGTGGAGCACTGCGGGGGCTGCGGGCGGCTGTGTGAGAATCCGTTTGGCAACGTGGACTGTGTGGACGGAACCTGCAGCTTCACTTGTGGTCCGGGTGCCCGCGATGACGACGGGGATCCTGCCAACGGCTGCGAGGTGTTGGAGCTCAGCGGACCCGTCTGCGGGCGCGGGTATGTCTACCCAGCCTCCGCACGCGTCATCATCCAGGATGTCCAGGTCTGCCCCTTCGACGGAGGCGAGGACACCGGCGTCTTCGCGCTGCGGGCCGGAGAGATCGTCGTGGAGGGCGTGTTGGACGCCGCGGGCCGCGGGTACCCTGCTGGAGGCGGTGGCGGCGGCGGCGGCGGCGGCGCCACGGCTGACAAGCGCGGAGCGGGCGGACCTGGCGGTGAGGTGCTCGCGGGGGCCGTGGAGGGGGCTGCCGGGCAGACCGTGGAGACGGAGTGCTGCGGCAGCTGCGGGGGCGCAGGTGGCGCGGGCGGCGCGGGCTTTGGGCCGGGTGCGGGCGCC
>CALBXO010000157.1 GCA_937890335.1 uncultured Pseudomonadota bacterium
GAAGATCCGGCCCGTAGCTGACGCCGGGGCGGACTTTGCCGCAGCCGTGGAAGACACCGTCACACTGGACGGGCGAGGCAGCTTCTCCCCCAGCTCCGCGCCACTGCGGTGGTACTGGCAGCAGATTGAGGGTGAGCCGGTTCAATTGAGCGGCTCCGACGTGCCGCAACCCCATTTCCGCGCAGACCTCAGTGGGCTCCAGGATCTGGTGTTTGTACTCGTCGTGGACGACGGCGAGCGCGAGTCGCTGCCTGCGACGGTGATCGTCTCGGTGGCGAACCACCGTCCCGTGGCCGACGCCGGGAGCGATTTCGACGTGCTGGTGGGCACCGCAGGCCGCCTCGTGGGGCGGGGTGCTGACCGCGACGGCGACGTCCTCAACCACACATGGACCCAGGTCGATGGCCCACCTGTCCCTCTGCGCGCCACCGGGTTGGACCCCGAGTTCCTCGCCCCGGACGAGCCGACCCGGCTGGTGTTCTCCCTGGTGGTGGGCGACGGATCTGTCGCATCCACACCCGATTGGGTGACGGTGCGCGTTGTGCCGCCCGGACATGTAGACACCGACGACGACGGTCTCAGCGACGCGCGGGAGGCCTCCATTGGCACCGACCCGGGCGATCCAGATACGGACCGCGATGGGATTCCCGACGGCTGGGAGGTCGATGGCCACGAGCTGGTGGACTACGCGGCGCTCGGGTGCAGTCCGCTTCACCGCGACGTATTGGTGGAGCTTGACTACCAGGTGCTGGAGGTCGATGGGGCGCCCCTTACCGCGATGCTCGCTCCGGTCGCCGTGACCCGAATGCAGGAGCTCTTCGCGGAGCTCGACATCCCAAATCCGGACGGTGAGCCGGGCATCGCGCTTCACATCGTGGCGGACACGCGGCTGGGCTCGGACTTCCGCTGCTACTACGAGGACAACGGCGTGGTGGGCGACACCAGCCCGGCGAATTTCCTGTACCGGGAGACCTTCCACAAGGCGCAGATGTGCGTGGGGCCCCACTCCCGCGGCCACTCCGCCATCGGCGAGCGCACGCTCAAACTTCGCGTCCCGGCGGCAAACCTGGACATCTCAGATGACCTGGACGAGCCGGAGCAGTTCACCCGGTGGGCCCTGTTCGTGCACGAACTTGGACACAGCCTGGGCCTTCACCACGGCGGGGACGAGGACCTCAACTACAAGCCAAATTACCCGAGCCTGATGAACTACGCCTTCGACTTCAGTCTGGGCGGGAGCCCCCGAACGCTCCGCGACACGCGGATCCAGTTCAGCGATGGCGATCTTCCCGGCCTGAGCGAGTGTCGGCTCAGCGAGCGCCAGCCGTTCCGCGGGGTGCCGAGCGAGGCCCTGCGCTACCTGTCCAGCTACCAGGATGGGTTTGAGGTGGACGGGGAGGGGAACATCGACTGGGACGGGAACGGGGTCATCGACCCAAGGCGGCGCAAGCGCATCCTTCGGCCTGGCCGCAATGTGTGCGAGCGGCTGCACGACCACGACGACGCCGCCCGGATCGCGGAGCGCATGGCGGACCCGCTGGCGGCGAACCCGAGACACCGGGTGCGCGCGCGTCCGGTGTTGGTCGCGGCGGAAGGGGCACGTCAGGGTGCCGAGGCGCGACCCACCTCGTCCCAATAGTCTTCTGCCGCGCCGTGCAGACGGGCCGCGTCGGGATGGTCGCTCGTGGTCGGGAAGTCCTGGAGCTTGAACAGCCAGTAGCCGTCCGACTCCGTGCGCACAGTGGTCAGCGCCGTGCCGAGATCCTCTGGTGTCAGGCGCACGCCCAGCACGCCACCCACGAGCCGGACGTGGATGTCCCGCGCGGCCAGATCGCGGCGAAGGGCAGACGTGAACAGGTCGTACGTCAGCCAGGTGACCGGGCGCTGCGCGGTCCCAAGCCCTTGCATCAGTCCCTCGTAGAACCAGCCTGTGGTCGCGTCCAGCGAGTAGATGAGAAACGCTAGATCGGGGTGGATGGCGCGGGCGTCTTCCCGCAATTGCCGCGCGCGGGCGGCGACGGCGTCCCGCAGCGCGCCGGTTGCGGCGGCCATTTTTCCGTTGTCCACCAGCCAGGCGAGCCGCTCGTCCAACGCGACGCCTGCGGCGCCGTCCACGGCCCCCGCGATGACCGCCCACTCCGCATCACCCACGAGGTGACCCCGGTGGAGGTTGAGGGGGCCGGCGCCGTAGAGCTCCAGGTCCAACTGCACACCCCGAATGCCGGGGTGGGCCGCCGCCGCTGTCGCGGCCCCAAGGACAAACGGGCGCAGGGCTCCGTCCCAGAACAGGTCAGTCACGGGCGAGGGCACGTCTACGACCTGACCGTTGCGCCCGCGTGGGCGGATCGCCTGGGTGCGGTCGTCCTGGCTGAACAGGGAGATGGCGATGGTCCCGACAAACAGCTCGACACCCTCGTCCTGCGCGGCCTGCGCCAGCTCACCTACGCGCGGATCGTCGTCGTAGAGCCAGGCTGGAGGCACTGAGATCATGTAGGCGTCCAGCCCGTGGGCGGCGCCATTGGCGAAGCGGTCGGCCAGGGTGGGGTCCCAGTCGCCATAGCCGATGTATGCCTTGCCGCCGCGGAACCAGCTGGGGTCCGCCGCGGTCTCCACAGGCTCGGCGAGTGTCTCAAACTGGCCCGCGGGGGCGTTGTCCGGGACGGGCACTTCGGAGACTCGAACCAGCGCAGGGACGGTCTTGGCAAGCCGATTGAGGGCAGGAAAACCCTGCGCAACGGCAGAGAAGACGCCGTCGCCGAGGTCAAAGTGGCAGCCGCCCAGGGGATCATGGCGCGAGGCGTCGTCGGAGACCATCAGCGTGTGGCTGAGCGCCCGGCGCACAAAGGTTCCGGTGCCGCGCAGCAGCGCGGGATCGAGCATCGGTTCGTCGCTCTGGCGCTCTGTGTGACTCGGCAGCAGCGCGATGCTCGCGGGCAGAACGAGCACGGGGGCACCCGCCGGCCCGAGTCCGAGCGCGGCCAGTGGGACCCGCGAGGACGGGAACGAGAGCTGTCCGGACCCCTCGGCGAGTGTATGCCAGACCGTCACCTCAAGGCGGGCGCCTGCGAGCACGGCGATGTCGTCGGAGTCGCACACCAGCGGCGGAACCCAGCCGGCAGCGAAGGGCGTCGCAAACTGCGTGATGCCCGGATGAAGGGTTGTGGGGTAGGCCACCGGCAGATCGAGGGTCCACTCCAACGAGCCCGGGTAGCTGTCCAGCGTCTCCACATGCAGCGGCGGCGCATCGCCCTCAGGCGGCCAGACGGCGCCGATCAAGGTCGCGCGGGCGCTGCGGATGGGCAGCTCCAGGCGCTCGAGCAGGCGGTTGAAGAAGAACCACTCGTTCTCCGCGAATGCAGCGTCGGCCCAGCCCGCCTCCGGCAGGAGTACGAGCGCGCCGCCGGCGCGCGCAAAGGCCTCGAGGTGGTCGAGCTCCGCGGCACGCATGCGCGCCGCCGGCGTCGAGGGCGCACGGCCGGAGGCCACGACGATGAGACCGTAGGCCTCGGAATCCGCCGGAGTGATGTGGGGGTACCAGCGCCGGTACTCGGGCGCCCACCCGGCGTCCGTCAGGGTCGTGAGCACGGCGCTCCAGACGATGGCGGGGCGCATCTCGTAATCGACGATCAGGGCCGTTCGGGGTCGGGGTTCCGGATCGGCATCGGGGGTGTCGGCGTCGGGCGTCTGTACGTCCCGGGTGTCGTCACTGTCGACGTCGGTGTCGCCGGTGTTCCCCATGTCCTGGACCCCCGCGTCGGAGGGGTTTGGGGTAGGCGTTGTAGTGGAATCGCCGCAGCCGGCGCAGCACAGCGCCAGCGCCACGAGGACGCGCGTAGTCAGTTGCATGTGGTCACAGCGCACTCGCTGTCGGAAATTGATGCAGAACCCAACCGGCAGCCGATCCAACCCAGCGACCATCCAAGCGGCAATGCACCGGGAGCGCAAGGCCCCGCGCGAAAGTTCCGCGTCACCGCGGCGAACGGTGCGTCGGATGGGCCCGCGCCCGTCGCCTCGACGCGTGCCGCCCGTGGGTGGTAGTCGGTGTGTGACCGGATTGTGCAGGAGCTCAGGGCGGCCATGAGAGAGGCATTTTCGACGGAGATGGGGACGCTCTGGCAGGCCGACTGCCTGAAGTGGTTGCCCACCGTGGCGTCAGATTCCGTCGACCTCATCTTTGCAGATCCGCCGTTCAACCTCGGCAAGGACTACGGCGCGGGGATCGACGACGAGCGCCCCGAGGAGGGGTACCTGCGTTGGTGCCGTGAATGGTGCGACGAGCTGGTTCGGGTGTTGGCGCCGGGTGGCTCGCTGTTTCTCTACAACCTGCCTCGCTGGAATGTGCACCTGGCCGCCCACCTGGACGGCCCCCTGACGTTTCGTCACTGGATCGCGATCGACATCAAGTTCAGCCTGCCGATCCGGGGGCGCCTGTACCCCTCCCACTACGCGCTGCTCTACTTCTGCAAAGGCCCGCGGCCGCGCGTGTTCCATCCGCCGCGGCAGCCGCTGGAGACGTGCAGGCATTGTGGCGGGGAGCTCAAGGACTACGGCGGCTACAAGAACCGGATGAACCCGCGGGGCGTGAACCTCACGGATGTGTGGCGCGACATCCCGCCGGTGCGACACCGTCGCCACAAGAACCGCGGGGCCAACGAGCTGAGTCTCAAACTGCTGGACCGCGTGCTCGACATCGGCAGTGAGGAGGGGGACCTGGTGTTGGACCCGTTTGGTGGCGCCGGCACCACCTTCGCGGCTGCGGCGCTCAAGGGGCGACGGTGGATGGGCTGCGAGCTGGGGAATACCGCAGCCATCGAGACGCGGCTGGCTGAGCCCGGAGAGGACGCCCGATTGCTGGACCGCTGGCATGCGGAGCTGGGCGGCCTGTTCACCGACCGCGCCCGCACCCTGCGCGACAAGCACGGCCACGACAGCTCACGCTACCGCCTGGTGACCGACGAGACCTGACCTGGCACGTCTGGGGGGCGTCCGCCTCAGTGGGTGTTCTCATTCTCCCGTCGCCTGACCTGTGCCCCGTCACCGTGGGCGCCCCTGTCTCGCGGGCGCACATCGGAGACATGCTTCTTGCGCCAGGGACACCCACAGCGACGGTGCTTGCCCATGCTCGGTCCGAATCTGTAAACGCTGTCAGGTCGGCGTGGAGCCTTTGCCGCCACGACCCGCCACCCATTGGACCTCACATCTCCCCTCGCCCCGCACCAGCCACACCGCGCGGGCCCGGTGCCCGCGCCCCGGCAAGGACGGGTAGATGGGGTTGCGGTTGCCGGCCCGCAGGCAACCCCAGCCGTCCAGGTGGTGCATCGACACGTCCGCACTTCCCTCCAGCAGCTCCACGCCCTCCGCCAGCACCAGCGTCGCTCCTACCCGCGGGGCCGCGCCGATGGACTCGCCGTGCGCGAGCGAAGACGTCGACAGGAAACCCGTGTTCTCCAGGACGAGCTCGATGCGGCGAAGACCGTCGCCCAGGTCGGTGGCGGTCACCGACGCTGTGACCTCCGGGACGGCGCGTCGGATGCGATCCGCAATCCGGAAGCCGCGGTCGCACTCCAGCGCCAGTGAGGCCTCTGGGGGGTTGCGCACGGTGCGGAGGTAGTCGATCCCGCCGATCTCCACCGCTCCGAGCTGCGGGTGGTCGAAGGCGCGCCACGGCGTGTAGGCCCCGTCTTCCACAAACTTTGCCACGACCTGCCGCATCTCTTCGGGCTTGGGCTTGAGCAGGAAGTCCAAGGGGCTGTCCGGATCGAGCCCCGCATAGCGGAAGGGAGACCAGAGTTCCACCGTGTACCCGGCGACGCCGAACACAGTGCACATCGTCTCCGACCACACCCCGACGATCTTGCGCTTGAGGTCGTAGCGGAAGTCCGGGTGGACTTTGAAGACCTTGTACTCGGTGCCCTCCACAGCGTCGTTGGCCAGGTCCTCGAGCAGCGTCAGGTCGAGCTTGCCGAGCGGCGAGTCCTCGCTGTGCGGCTCAATGAGCACGCAGCCTGTGTACGTGTGGTTCGTGACGCCGCACGCGACGTGATCGAGGGCGGCGAAGGTGTCCACAACCGTCCGCGTCTCCTCTTCGCTGAGCGGATAGCTGCCGCCGTCCATGCCGAACATCTCGAACGGCGCCCAACCGCCGGGAAAGTTCCGGTTCAGGTCAACGCCGTATTTTCGGGGCGCTGCAGTCCACCGAACGCCATCCCAATTGAGCAGCGTGCCCTCCTGGCACACGAAGTACGCCTGGCTGGGATCGTCGTCGACCTTGCGGGGGCGCATCAGGATCGGCACCTCCTCGTCGGGGACCCAGGGGCCGGCCGGATCCGGCCAACGCATCCAGAGGACACGGCCGTCGCCGTCGATGTCGTCTGGCTGCAGGCCCACACGGGCGGTGCCGGGCTTGGGCGGCCGCAGCGACGAGCGCAGGAAGGGGTGGCCGTCGCACATTGCTTGGAAGCCGTCGGGACTGACGCATGGGATGGCGTGGACCGCGTGGCGCGAGAACCACGCGACCGCAGCCTCGTCCCCGTCACGCAGGGCGGTGACCCATCTGCTCAGGCACACCGCCGTGGCCATCACGGACGTGAACTCCGACGCGTGGGTCCCGCCGTCAATCCAGAAGGACGCGCGGTCTTCCACCGGAACGCAGTCAGCCCCCTCGACGGCCAGCCGCACAAGCAGAATGTCGCGGCCGTGTCGGGTGCGTCCCGCGGTGGTGACGGTCACCCACTGCGGAAACTGCGCGGCCGTGGCGTGGCACCAGGCCTCGATCTGGGTGTAGTCGAGGTAACGATCGCCGAGGATTTGGGTCCATGTCATGGCGCCGAAACTACACGACCTGCCCCCTGGTTGCCCATGGTTGGCGCGGGCCGCTTGTGTCTGCGCTAAGAATCGTCTTCCATACCGCTGGCATTGGCACGGAGAAGCGCATGACACGGTTCTTTTTTGCGGGCTTGGGCCTGGTGACACTTCTGGCGGCGTGTGGAGGTAGTGACGGTGGCGGATCGGGGACAAGCCCGGACCCGGACCCGGATCCCCAATGCCAGGCGGAAGAGCGGCGCTGCGTCAACGACGACGTGGAAGTCTGCCAGGGGGGCCTGTGGGTCGGCCTTGGGGCGTGTCCGTCGGGAACGGAGTGCGACTTTGGTGATTGTGTCGCCGCGTGCACACCGGATTGCGCCGACGCCGATTGTGGCGAGGACGGCTGCGGCGGCTCCTGCGGCTCCTGCGACGACGGTGAGTCCTGCACGGACGGCAGCTGCATCGCCGACGGCGCCGAGTGCGGCGACGACTCCTGTGACGGTGGTGAGACGTGCGGTACCTGCCCCGCGGATTGCGGCGAGTGTTGTGGCGATGGCACATGCGACGAGGCCACCGAGGACTGCGGCAGCTGCCCATCGGACTGCGGTGCCTGCTGCGGCGACGGCGTCTGCGATCCCGTGGACGAAGATTGTGGGACGTGTCCCGCGGATTGCGGCTGCGAGGAGGGCGAGGCCTGTGCGGACGGCGTGTGTGCCTGCGATCCCGTCTGTGACGGGAGGCAGTGTGGCGCAGACTCCTGTGGCGGCGAATGTGGGCCCGGCTGCGACGAGGGCCTTGGCTGCAACGACGACACGGGGCAATGCGACCGCGATTGCAGCCCGCAGTGCGATGGACGCGTCTGCGGCTCGGACGGGTGCGACGGTCAGTGTGGCCCCGGCTGTGACGGCGACGACGTCTGCAACAGCGACGGCCAGTGCGAGGCGCCGCCGGCGCGCTGCGGCGACAACACCTGCGACGACGACGAAGACTGCGCCACCTGCCCCGGCGACTGCGGCGCGTGCTGTGGCAACGACCAATGCCAGCCGAACCAGGGCGAGAACTGTGGAACCTGTCCCGGCGACTGTGGCCAGTGCTGTGGCGACGACGCCTGCGAGGGCGGTCGCGGCGAGAACTGCGCGACCTGCCCGGCCGACTGCGGCTGCGCAGACGACCAGGAGTGCGACACCGACGCCATGCAGTGCGTCTGCGCGCCCCAATGCGACGGACGGGTCTGTGGTTCCAACGGCTGCGACGGAACCTGTGGCGACTGCGACGACGGCTTTGAGTGCAACGGAAACGGCCGGTGTGTGGAACTCTGCGTGCGCGAGTGCGGCAACCGCGAGTGTGGCGACGACGGCTGCGACGGGGTCTGCGGCACATGCGAGGACGACGAGACCTGCCGCGAAGATGGCCAGTGCATCCCCGAGCCGCGCCTGTGCGACTGTGAGGACGAAGAGACGTGCGTGGACGGAATCTGCCGCGCCAATGAGCTGGTGTGTTCGCAGCAGAACCGCACCGGGCTCTGCGACGCGGGCAACGACTGCTTTGACGGCGATTGCCGCCCCAACGGCAGCGCGTGCTCCCAGCAGAACCCGGTGGGCGTGTGCCCCGTGGGACAGGTCTGCCGCGCCGGCAACTGTGAGGAGATCAACAGCGTGCTCCTGTGCGACGACGGCAACGCGTGCACGGCCGACATCTTTGACGCGGTGCGCAACCGCTGCGTGCACACCCCTCAGAACGGCGCCTGCACGGACGGAAACGAGTGCACCACCGACGCCTGCC
>CALBXO010000158.1 GCA_937890335.1 uncultured Pseudomonadota bacterium
CCATCTACACCGGCATCGCCATCGCCGGGCATTTCCTGCTGTCCAACGAGAACGGTCCAAGCAAGAAGGACCGGCTCGCAGGGGCGGGACTCGGGCTGGCCAAGGCTGCGGCGCTGGCCTCGGTCCTCGCGATCAGCCTCCACATACTGGCCCCTGACCTGCGCAAATTCGACCCGGAGGACCGTATGCACATCCGGGACTCGCGGGTCATCGCCCAAGCTGGCGTCGTGCGGGGCTGGGTCGGAATCTAGCAGCGGTGGGCGAATTTGCTCGTAGCGAGCCGGTGGAGGCGTCGGGAGCTGGCGAGCGGGGCCGTGGGAGGGCGCTCCGAAGCTGTGGCAAGCCCACAGCGAGGGCGTCCGACGAGGGCGCGCCGCCAGATGCCGGCGTATCCGCCGGCGCAGTAGAGCAAATTCGCCCACCGCTGCTAGGGGGCCAACCGGCCGAAACTCAAGTAGACTGCGCCGGTGACCCACAGATTCCTGCACTGGTTGACGGAGCTCTCTGGCGCGTCGTTGTCGACGCGGACGCTCGCCCTCGCCCTGGGCCACGCGGCGGCCGCGACCACGGTGTACAGCACGCTGTACTACGACGTGCCCGTCGGCGGCGCGATGGCGGAGTGGATTCCCACATTCGTGGTCTCCGCCGCGGCGCTGCTCGTCGTACTCACCGGCCTCTCCGCCTGCTGGCGACTTGCCGATCGCGCCTGGCGACGCCGGTTCCCTCCAATTCGAGGCACGGCACGTTGGCTTACCGGCGCAGCCCTCGTCGTCGGGCTCGGCGTCGCGGGCGCTCTGCCTGAACAGGGGGGTGGGCTCGTGTGGATCGTCGGCTGCATCTTCCTCGGAACGCTGGGGGCGTTGACGGTACTGGCTCGGCTGCCGTGGGGAGCAACCACCGACGACCACGTGCTCCCCGACGCGCTGGCGGCGACCTGGACGGGGGTGTGCATCCTGGAGACGCTCTTCCACACCCTGAGTGGCAGCTTCTTCCGATGGGCCGCGATTGGAGGGTTGATGACGACCATGGCCGACGAGGTGGTCGCGTTCGTGTTCGGGCCGGCCGTGTGGGTCACCGTCGCAATCGCGGCGGCGTACCTCGCGGGTGTCGTCGCCCTGAGCGCCACCTTCCGGCGTTGGCCCACGCCCGACTTCCTGGGGGCGAAGGGCCGCTTGACCTTCGGACTCGTCCTTGTCGTAGCCGGGACCGGAAGCGCCGCGTTCGCGAACACGGGCGACTTGTTGCGGCGCGTGCACCACGCCCACCCGACGGTGGCAGACCTGGCCGGGACCCTCGCCCCCGCGCCCCCCATCCCAGACCTGGCCGCAAACGGCGCGCACCCGACCGAGCAGCGGCCAGCGGCTGCCAAGAACCTGCTCATCATCTACGTCGACACCCTCTCGCGGCGACATCTGGGCACCTACGGGTACGACCGGAACGTCTCGCCAAACATCGACGCCCTGGCCGCCGAATCGACAAGATTTACGGCCGCGCGCACCAACGCCAGCCACACGGATCTGGCCACAGTGGCCTTGTTCTACGGCATCTTTCCCTATCTGAACGCGCGCAAGGAGGACGATTACCGGGTGGGCCATGGAGGCCGCGCGCTCCACTTGCTCGCCGGCGACGCCGGGTTCCAGACTGGCATCTTCTCGGGCGATTGGGAGCAGGGATCCCGTGGCTACGCCCCGCTGTTTCCCGGTTCCTGCGACGCGTATATGGACGCCCACACAGCGGGGGACCCACAGGAGATTCAGGACTGGGCCGGGTTGCGTGAAGACCACGTCGTGGACGCTTTCCTGTCCTGGTACCGGCCACTGCACGACGGCGACCGACCCTTTGTCGGGTACGTGAAGTTCATCCGTCCGCACTCGCCGTACTACACGCCGCCCGATTGGACCGGCCCCTTCCAACCTGCCGCGCCGACCTGGAGCTTCCTGGATTACCACCCGTCACCGGCGCGCGCCGTGCAGGTCCTCAACCGATACGACAACGCAGTGTATTGGACCGACCAGCAAATCGGGCGGCTCGTCGCGGACCTGAAACAGTCGGGTGCGTGGGAGGACACCGCCATCGTCCTTCTGGCAGACCACGGGGAGGCGTGGGGCGAACACGTGTTGTTCACACACAGCATGCAGCACTTTGAGGAGTTCGTGGAGATTCCGCTCCTCGTCCGCGTGCCGGGGCGCGCACCGCGGGACGACGGGCGCTGGGCCAGTACCGTCGACGTCGCGCCGACTGCGCTGTCCCTCCTCGGCTTGCCGCCGGCCTCCTTTCACCAGGGTGGTGACCTGACGGACCCCGACTATGCGCCGGACAGCTACTTCGCCCTCAGCAACATCGCCGCGAACCTGGCCACCCTGCAACGGGGACGTTGGAAGTACACCCGTGATCTCTACACTGGGGAGCAGTGGCTGTTCGACATGGAGAGTGACCCGGCGGAGCGGCAGAATCTGGCCTGGGACGCACCCGAGGCGACAACCCTGCGAGAGGCTCTGGACGACAGACTTTCGAAACAACTGGGCCATATACAGGCGCTGCGCACATCGACACCGGCGGCGCCGTAGCCTGAAAGTGGCCCCGGCGTGATCGGCGGCCCAGTCGGCCCGACATCTCGCACCCGCGCCCATGTCTCAGCACATCCGCCGCGAAGCACGCCATGGCCGACATCGGCGCTGGAGACGCAGAACGTCACTTGAGAAAGCGTCCGAATCGGCTTGGGTGTAAAGATCCGCTTGCCGAAGACGTCTGTGTTCTTGTACGCTCCGCCGGTCTGGACTCTGGCTGGGTGAGTACGGATGGGGGGTATGTCCAAATTGGACGTCGCCAGAAGCATCGCGTGGCCCGTTGTTGGGGCCGCGACCATTCTCGTAGTTGGGGTCACCGCCTTGGTTTCAGGCGCGGGTGACCTGGGTGCGCAGGCGCACGGGCGTGCCTCTCTGCGAGGTGTCGCCGATTCGCACATGTCCCTAACCGACCACGCGCGAGTAGGCAAGGCCGTGACGCGGGACCAGGCGCAATTGTTGGCGGCCGACCTGCGCAAGCAGCTTGAGGACCGTGTCTTACGATCCCAGGCGGATGCGTGGGCCGCGGCGGACGCCGGCCAGCGCAAGGACATCGAAGCCAACTTGAAGACGGTCCCCGCGGCGCGCCTCTACGAGGCGTTGTCGGAGGCGGAGCCCGTGTGGCTGGACGCGCCCACGGGCGACGTCACGGGCTGGACCCGCAACGACCTGGGCTACGGCGCCCGCTTCCAGCTCCGCGTTCCCGAGAACTACGATCCGGCCAGGAAATGGCCTCTCCACGTCAGTCTTCACGGCGGCGGCGGTACGCCCGCACGGTCCTGCATGGTCAACTGGCAGGGCGAGCCAGCGGAAGAAGGCGTGATCCTGGTCTGCCCCAAGACCCCAAAGGGCATGTGGTGGATGCCGCGCGGCGAGTCCACGGTCCGCTCCGTTCTGGCGGAGGTGCGCCGCCGCTACAATGTAGACACGGACCGGGTCAGCATCGGCGGCGCGTCGTCGGGCGGCTTTGGCGTGTGGCACAACGCGAGCAAGTACCCGTGGGTGTGGCGTGCGGCCGTTCCGCGCTGCGCGGCGACGCCCAAGGATCCAGAGACGCTCCAGAACTTTGGGTCCCTGCCCACCTTCCTGCTCCACGGACGCCGCGACGGCCGCATCTCGGTACAGAACTCACGCACCAGCCACGCCCTGCTGGCCGACGCCGGTGGCGACACGACGTACGCCGAGGAGCCGGGGTTTGGCCACAGCTTCATGCGGCCTCGGAACCTGGACGTCCTCGAGTGGATCGGCGGCAAACAGCGTGACATCGCCCACGAGTTTGAGTACCGCACAGTCCTGCGCGGGACGGCGCCCGCCCGCGTACATTGGCTTGCCCCCGATTGGGGCGACGACTACGAGCCGGGCCTGGACATCACGGGAAGCATCGTGCGCGAGACGCGCGGAGGCGCCACGGAGTATGAGATTCACGTGGGCGGTACGGCGACGCTGCGCGGGTTTACCCTGCTGTTCCCTCACACCGACGAGCTCGACCCGACCGAGCCCGTGACAGTGTACTACGGAGACCGCGCGGTCTTCGCCGGAAAGCTGTCTCCGTCCCGTCAAGCAGTGCTCGCCAGCTGGGCGGGCCACCGCGACCCGCGCCTGCTCTCCCTGTATGGGAAAGTCATCCAATTCCAATAGGCGCCCCCCAGGTTTGACCGGCGCGCGGCCGCCAGCCAGAATCCGTGGCCATGACGCAAGAACTCGATTTTACTGGTAAGCGACTGCTCATCACCGGCGGATCCGGCGACATCGGGCGGGCCATCGCGACCGCCTTCGCCAAGCGCGGAGCGCGGATCGCGTTCACGTATTTCTCCAGCCACGAGGGCATGGAAAAGACCGTGGCTGCGGTGGAGGCAGCCGGCAGTGACGCCCTGCCCGTGCGGTGCAATCTGCGCGACAAGGGCGGCGTGGCCGAGATCATCGAGCCGGTGAAGGCGCACTTTGGAGAGCTCGATATCCTTGTCAGCAACGCCGCGACGGGCGTGCTGCGACCCGTGCTGGAGCTCACGCCCAAGCACTGGGATTGGACACTGACCGTCAACGCGCGCGCGTTCCTCGAGTTGGTCACTGCCTTCGCTCCGGACATGCCACGCGGAAGTCGAATCATGGCGCTGAGCTCAGCCGGGGCGACCAAGGCCATCGAGCACTACGCAGCTGTGGGCGCGTCCAAGGCGGCCATGGAGTCGCTGGTCCGCCATATGGCAATGGAACTTGGGCCCCGCGGCATCACGGTGAACACCCTATGTCCTGGTGTGGTGGACACGCAGGCGCTCAACCACTTTCCCAACCGGGAGCAGTTGCTGGAAGTCGCAGGTTACCGGACGCCCAACGGAAGGATCGCCACACCCGCTGACGTGGCGGATGTAGCGCTGCTCATCGCATCGCCATTGGCGCAAATGATTCAGGGCCAGACCGTGATCATCGACGGCGGCTACTCCATCCTCGCATAGGGCAGCCCGCCCGGCGGTGTCTACTGGCAGCCGTCGAGATCGTCGATCCACGCGCCCACGAGAAGGGCGGCTTCCTGGTGGACGATGCCCGACGCGAGGGAAGGCATGCCGTTCTCGTCGCGGATGATCATCCGGCGGAACACCGACGAATTCTGCGCGTTGCCGGGGTCAATCAGCTTGAGGCCGGGCGTGCCCAGGTCACCCTCCTGGGGGTCCTCGTTGCAGGTCTTCGACGCCGACAGCGACGTCTCGAAACGAATGTCGATGTCGCTTGTGGCCACGCCATCTGGCAGGTGGCAGTGGGCGCAGTTGGCGTGCAGGTACGAGCGCGCGCGGGTCTCCAGCGGTGCGTCGCCGAACGGGTCGGGGAAACCTTCGCGCGCCTGTGGAATCTCCCCGTCAAACAAGCCAAACCCCTCCACGAGGGCGACCTGGTTGACGGGCTTCCCCTGCCAGGTCCCCATTCGCTCCAACTGCCCGGTGCTCCCGCCGAGCACGCCGCCACTGGCGACTGTGTGACACGCGCGACATTGGGCCCGGCTCGGGTAGCCCCAGACCAGCTCCGTGGCCCGGCCGTCAATGGTCAGGTTGAAGGTCTTGGTGACGCTCGAGTTGAGAAGGTACGCCTCCGATTGGCCCTCGTTCCACTGGTAGCTGTACCCGTGCCAGCCGTCGGGGTCCTTGACCAGGAACCGCGTCTCGATGACCCGCGACCCGGTGTCGTCGTCCAGAGAGAAGTTCTTCACAAAGATGGTCCGGTCCGGGAACTCCCAGGGGCCGGCCTCCGTGTAACCAATCTTGCCGCCCTCCGGCAGCACAAACCATCGGTCTTTGCTGGACCCATCGCTCCAGAGTTTGGCGTTGACGTCGTACGGAATCAGGCCGGGATCCGGGGTCTGGGTCGCCATGTCGGAAAAGCAGCCTGTGTCCGACAGCCGTAGCGGCAGCGGCTCCTGGTTCCCGCCGCCATCCACGGCCTCCAAGGTGAAAAGATAGCCGTCGGCGAAATCCAGGAAGTACAGCTCCCCGGCCTCGTCCTCACCAAAGCTCGCGATCTTGCGCCCCGTCTCCGCGATCTGGGTGACCTCGGCGCCGCCGGTGGTCTTGTGACCCGGTGGGCTCTCGCCGGCCCCGTCGCCCAGCGTCAGCGCAAAGATCTGGCCCTGCGCGAAGTCTCCGTACACATAGGCGCCGGCCAGACCCGGCAGCTTCTCACCGCGGTAGACGTAGCCGCCCGTGATGGACAGCCCCACCGTGTGATCGTACTCGGCCAGCGGGGGGATGAACGACGGGTCCTCGCAGTCACCCTCGTCGTCGAAACACTCTGAGCCCTCCATCGTCCCCCAGCCGTAGTTTCCGCCGCGTTCGATGAGGTCGACCTCCTCCACGCGCCGCTGCCCCACATCGGCCGCCCACAGCTGGCCGGTGACCCGGTCAAAACTGAACCGCCAGACGTTGCGCAACCCGTAGGCCCACACCTCATCCATCCCAGGCCCAAGGAATGGGTTGTCCCGCGGGACGCGGTACGATCCGGGCGTGTCCGAGCCCGCGACATCAATGCGAAGGATCGTGCCGTAGACGGTCTCTACGTTCTGGCCGTGCCGGTTCGGATCCCCCGCGGAGCCGCCGTCGCCCGCAGAAATGTAGAGGTAGCCGTCGGGCCCGAAGGCCAGCATGCCCCCGTTGTGGTTCGGGTAGGGCTGGTCGAAGCTCAGGTACACCACCTCGCTGCTGATGTCGCCGAGGTCGGGGTTGTTCCGGTCCACCGTGAAGCGCGACACGGTGGTGGGAGAGTTGGGCGCGTTGGCCGTGTAGTTCAGGTAGAAGTGGCCGTTGTTCGCAAAATCCGGATCGAACGCCATGCCGAGCAGGCCGCGTTCGTCGTTGCCGGGCCGCGCCAGCACCTTGTCCCCAAGATCGAGAAACACGGTGGCCTGCGTCGTCGCCTCGTCGTTCGGGAAGACCAGCACACGGCCGCCCTTCTGCACGACAAAAAGTCTGTCCGTCCCGTCTCTGGCGGAGGTTACGAACAGCGGCTGCTCAAAACTCAGGCTCGGGAACGCCCTCCGAGCGCGGAGCGGCGACAGGTCTGGCGCCTCGGGAAAACGGCAGTTGGACGCGGGCAACTCGCCCAGGTTCACATCAGGGCCGACGTCGCCTGTGTCGGGCGCGACCGGGACATCGGGGGCCGCGTCCGTGCCAGCGTCCGACTCCTCGGTCAGGTCCACCGGATCCGGCGTACAGGAAGCCATGGCCAGGGCCATCAGCAGCGCGGCGCATCTATGCTGAATGGGACTCATCCCCGCCATTGTAGAGAAGGTTGGATCGTTTCGCACCCACGCTCGTTACAGGTGGCCAGACGCGCGGGTCGGGCCCGCGCGCACAACCCCAACGGGCGACACTATGAGACGGTTTTTCCTGTGCTCCACGGTTCTCGGAATCCTGCTTCTGCTGTGCGTGGACGCCGCAGCAGTCGGTCTCCTCATCCCCAAGGACGAAAGCCTTCCACCGCTTGCGATCAAGTCGCACCGCGTGGACATCCGCGTTACGGACAGCGCGGCGGTCACCCGAGTGGAGCAGGTCTTCGTCAACCACACCGATCGACCCTTGGAGGCGACCTTCTACTTTCCGGTCCCGAAAGGCTCGACCGTCTCGGATATGAACCTGTGGATCAACGGCAAGAAGACGCCCGGCGCCGTGCTGGAGAAGGGCAAGGCGCGGGCGACGTACGAGAGCATCGTTCGCCGCGTGCAGGACCCTGGCCTCGTCGAGTACATCGACGGAGCCGTGTTCCAGGCCCGAATCTTCCCGGTGCCGGCGCGCGGCGAGCAGAAGGTTGAGATCGCCTTCGCCTGTGTCCTGGAGCAGGTCGGCGCAATGCGCAGGTTGGTCTATCCGCTGCGCACCGGGCGGTCGGCGGCACGCCTCCTGGAAGACTTCGTCGTCGACGTGCACGTGGACAGCAAGCAACCCCTGGGCGCCATCTACTCGCCGAGCCACCTCATCGACATCGCCCGAACCACCGACCACCACGCCCGCGTGGGTCTGGAGGAGACGGGCGCCGACCTCGAAGAGGACTTCCTCCTGTACATGGGCACGCGCGACAGCGAGGTCGCCGCAAGCGTCCTCAGCTTTGATCCCGACGGGAGAGGAGGCGAGGACGCCTGGTTTCTGATGGTGTTGTCGCCGGGCATGGACATCGACGAAGACGACATCGCTCCCAAAGCGGTGACCTTCGTCGTAGACACCAGCGGCTCCATGTCCGGTGACAAGATAAAGCAGGCACGGGACAGCGTGGAGGGGTGTCTGGGCAAGCTGCGCGAGCAGGACACATTCAATGTTGTGGCGTTCTCCACCTCAGTCCGGCGGCTGTTCGCCCGGCCCATGCCCGCGTCCACGGATCGACGCAGCGCCGGTGTCCGCTTTGTGCGCGGCCTTGAGGCTGCCGGCGGGACGGCGATCGACGAAGCGCTCGCCACGGCGCTGGAGTCGGGCCCGAGCGACCGGGCCCACTATGTCATCTTCGTCACCGACGGTCGGCCGACGGTCGGCGAGGTGGACGCCCA
>CALBXO010000159.1 GCA_937890335.1 uncultured Pseudomonadota bacterium
CACCGTCCGGCAGATCGTCGCGGTCCACGCTCGTGATGACGGCGTACCGGAGGTTCAGCCCGGCGAGCGCCTCCGCGACGCGCCGAGGTTCGTCCGCGTCCACGGTACCCGGCTTGCCGGTCATCACGTCACAGAACCCGCAGGATCGCGTGCAGACGTTGCCAAGAATCATGAAGGTCAGCGCGCGTCGGCTCCAGCACTCCCCGATGTTTGGGCAGGACGCGGACTCGCAGACAGTGTGAAGACCGGCTTCCCGGACCAACCGGCGCACCTCGAAGTACTCGGGCTTGAGCGACAGCCGCACCTTGAGCCACGGCGGCTTTCCACCCACCTCATCCGGCGCGTTCGTCGGTCGGGCCGGACCGCTGCGCCGGTCGGCACCGCGGGGCTCGCGCGGGCGGTCGTCGTCCAGCGTCACCACCGGCAGAGACCGCTTCACGCCGCCTCCTGCCCATCAATGCCCTTGAGGAACCCCATGAAGTATTGGGCGCCGGAATACAGGCTGAAGATGACACTGACCATGAAGAGCCAATACCCGATCTCGGAGTAGCGCACCGGCCCCTCAAACAGGAACCATTGGCCGACGTACTCGTAGTGGATGATCATCCCGAGTATCCCGCAGAGCTGGAACGCGGTCTTGTACTTACCACCCGAACGCGCGGCGATGACGATTCCTTCCGTCGCAGCGATCGCGCGCAGGCCAGTGATCGACGTCTCGCGCGCGAGCACGAGCACCACGATCCAGGTCTCGAGCCAGCCCAGATAGACCAACATGACCAGGGTCGCCATCACGATGAGCTTGTCCGCCAGCGGATCCAGGAACTTGCCAGTCAATGAGACCAGCCCCTGTTTGCGCGCGATGTAGCCATCGAGAAAATCTGTGATCGCGGCGCCGGTGAAGATGAGCGCGGCGTACATGCAGCTGACGGGGTCGCCCAGGTACATCAGGTACATGAGCAGAGGAATGACGACGATCCTGATGAGAGTCAGGATGTTGGGGACGTTGAGGATGTCCTTCTTGATTGTGGACGCCGACACGAGAACCCCGCTGCCGGAAACCGGCGACTCGGGCCGTGCTATTGCGGGTCGCCCTCGAGCGTCTGGTACCGCTTGTAGTGGCGGTAGACGCGGCGGACGTACTCGCGGGTTCGCTCGTACGGAATCCCGTCGTAGCGGGCCACGGCCCCCCTGCCCGCGTTGTACGCGGACAGCAGGAGGTTGATATCGCCGTTGTACCGGTTGGTCAAGATGCGCAGCAGCTTCGCGCCACCGAAGATGTTCTGTCGAGGATCGAACGCGTCCTCGACGCCCACGTACTTGGCGGTGCCCGGCATCAGCTGCATCAGGCCCATGGCGCCGGTCCGGCTCACCGCGTACGGGTTGAAATTCGACTCCACCTTGATCACGCCCTTGATGAACGCAAACGGGAGCTCGTACGCGTCTGCGGCCTCGCGAATGATGTGGTCGTAGCTGGACTCGGAGCGGGCCTTGCGCCCCTTGCTGGAGCGGGCCCTGTCCCGTTTGGCGCGCGATTGCTCGGCCAGTTTCGCATGGCGAGCGCTCACGGGCTTCTTGCCTTTGGTACCGGACCCGGAGTTCGAGGCGGACGAGGGATCGTCCCGAATCACCTCAATGAGCTTGAGGCCCTTGCGCGGCGAAGTCGTCACCAGCGTAGACCCGTCCTTGCGCGCGTACGTGTAGATGTCCGCGTGCGCAGTGCCGCAGAACACCAGCAGCAGCGCCAGTGTGAACAGTCCCAGGATGGCTCGTTCAGGTCTCATCAGTCTGCACATTGCGCCGTAAGCGCCCCGCGAGTATAGCCCAGAGCCCACGCTGCGCCACAAACCAGGCCGGAGAGACCCCTGTGGAACGTACTGACCATGTCGTCATTGGCTCCGGCATCGCCGGGCTCAGCTACGCCCTGAAGGCCGCGCGGCACGCGCGGGTTACGGTACTCACCAAGCGCGATCGGCAGGAGGCCAACACGCGGTACGCCCAGGGTGGAATCGCCGCTGTCTGGCACCCTGCGGACAGCCTCGACGCGCACGAGGAGGATACGTTCGTCGCCGGCGCAGGTCTCTGCGACGCAGAGGCAGTGCGGATCACCGTCGCCGAAGGCCCCGATCGGGTGCGGGAGCTCATCGAGCTCGGCGTCGAGTTCTCCCGCAACGAGGAAGGCGAGTACGATCTCGGGATGGAGGGCGGACACTCCGGCCGGCGCATCCTGCATGCCGGCGACATCACCGGCAGTGAGATCCAGCGCGCGCTCGTGTCCGCCGCGAGCAACCACCCCAACATCACCATCCACGATCACCTCCTGGCGGTGAACCTCATCACCCGCAGCAGCGTCGCCGGCCAGCCGGTAGACGACGACCGCGCCATCGGAGTGTACGCGCTCGAGGAGGCCACCGGCATCGTCCACCGCTTCCTCGGCCAGGTCGTGGTCCTGGCCACAGGTGGTTTTGGCAAAGTCTATCTCTACACCTCCAATCCCGACGTCGCGACCGGCGACGGCCACGCCATGGCGCTGCGCGCTGGCGCGCGCATGGGCAACATGGAGTTCGTGCAGTTTCATCCGACGTGCCTCTACCACCCGCACGCCAAGAGCTTCCTGATCAGTGAAGCGCTCCGGGGCGAGGGCGGCAGACTGCGGCGCGCGGACGGCACGGCGTTCATGCAGCAATACCACCCGCTCAAGGATCTCGCGCCCCGCGACATCGTCGCCCGCGCCATCGACAAGGAGCTCAAGGAGTCCGGCGACGACAGCGTGTTTCTCGACATGACGCACCTGGACCGCCCCTTCGTCGAGGAGCGCTTCCCCAACATCCATGCGCGCTGCCTCCAGCTCGGCATCGACATGGTGGAGCAGCCCATCCCCGTGGTCCCCGCCGCGCACTACGCCTGCGGCGGCGTCGTCGTCGACGAGCATGGATGCTCCAGCATTCCGGGCCTCTACGCCATCGGCGAGGTCACCTGCACGGGGCTGCACGGCGCCAACCGACTCGCGAGCAACTCACTGCTGGAGGCCTGTGTCTACGCCCACAGGGCCGCGGCGCACGCCAAGACGTTCATCGAAGACAACGACGAGCCCGAAGAGCCGGCCACCGCCTGGAACTCCCAGAACGCCCGCAACCCCGAAGAGCTCGTCATGGTGACCCACAATTGGGAGGAGATCCGCCGCCTGATGTGGAACTACGTGGGCATCGTGCGCTCCACCAAGCGCCTCATCCGCGCGCGAGCGCGCATCGATCTCGTGATCCAGGAGATCCACCAGTACTACTGGGACTTCACCATCACGCGCGACCTCATCGAGCTGCGCAACATCGCGCTGGTCGCCAAGTGCATCATCGAGTCGGCGCTGCTGCGCCGCGAGTCGCGGGGACTGCACTACACGCTGGACTACCCGGAGACGAACGAGGCGCTGCGCAAGCCAACCATCTTGACCCGCGCAGACCTCGGTCTCTGACAGGGCGCGGGTACTACCCGCAGCTACCGTTGCGACACATCGTCCCTACCTCGTCGCAGTCCTGCCGCATGGGCAACACCGGCTCGCCGACGATCGTGCAGACTCCACCGTTGCACTCTGCTGTGTCGCCTGGCGGAGTCACCGCCACATTGCCGTCACACCAGGGCTCCTGGTCCGGCTGTGGGCAGTCGTCGGCCGTCTGGCACGCACCACCGGGGTCCACACAACTTCCCTCCGAGCAGAACTGTCCCATCTCCTGGCAGTCCGTGCGCTCGCGGGTCTCCACCTCGATGCAGCGGTTCTGCTCACCGCAGGAGCCCTCGACCGCGACCAAAGTCGCAAACGGCCCCTCGCAGGTGATGTACGCCCCGTCGATGGCGCACTCGATGTCCTCCGTGCACTCGCCGCCCTGCGGCACGCACGCGCCCTCAAAGCACGCCTGGCCGCTGTCGGCGCAGTTCTCAATCTCCATCGGCGGTAGACCCGGCGCCGGCACGCACTGGCCATCGAAGCAGTCCGAGTAGGAGCCAAAGTCCTCCCAGACGCTGTCGCCCTCGCAATAGAGGTAGCCCTCCCGGTTGTCACAATCGTCCATGTCCACGCACTCCATATCGCCCACGCATTCGCCGTCCACACACTCGAGCCCGTCCTCGGCGCAGTCGCGGCGCGTCTCCTCACCGGTGATGTCGCACTGCCCGTCCACGCAGCCCCCCGAGGCAAAGATCTGCACCGCGATGCTCCCCTCACACCCGATGAACGGGATGGGCTGCGGGCAGTCCTCGTCCGCGACGCACTCCTGCACGGCCGGCTGGCAGGCCTCGTTCACGCAGACAAAGCCGTCGGCGCACTCCGCGTCTGCCTGGCATTGCGGCCCCTCTGGCACGCAGGCGCCGTCTGTGCAGACCTGCCCATCGGCGCAGTCGGCGTCCGACGCGCACGGATTGTCACCCAGGTCCCGGCGGTCGAGCTCTTCCTGGATCTTGTCGTCGTCGACGTCTTCTTCCTCAGAGCAGACGATGACGCCGCCGATCTCGTGCCCAAACGGGAAGGCCTGCGGGCAGTCCTCGGCGAGGAACCCTTCTTCGATGAACACGCAATACGCGTCCCCTTCCACCTCGATGAGCTCACCGGCACATCGGTCGGCATCCGAATACTTCTGGTCGTCCTTGCAACCACTCAATGCGAGCGCCGCAACCAGTGCGGCGAGGATGGTGTAGCGGGTCATGATTCCTCCAGATCGTTCATGTAATCGTAGGGCGCCCAGCAAAGACTCACCTGGGCCGCTTCGACGGCATCGCCGTCGTCATTGGTAACGTGCAGAGACCGGAGGCCCGGCAGGACGACTTCCTCGTAGAACCGGGCCAGATCATCAAACAGAACCTTGTCGCCCCGGAACGTCAGCGTCCGCGCGAACGCCCTGGGCTCCGCGCGAAAGAAACGTCCGTAGACGGCGTTGGAGAGGTTGTCGGCAAAGCTGTTGAGCGCGCCGATCCGATCCATCCAGGAGTCCCGCGCCAGGCGGCGAACAGGCGAGGCGGGCGCGTACTTCACCGTGCGCCCCCGCACCTCCTTGAGCCGTCCTTGCGCAATCAGCTCGTCGAGTGCCGCACGAATCGCCGCAGGTGCGACCTCCGGGAGCACCTGACCGAGCCTGCCCTCCCCCATCGCCTCCGCGCCGAGCATGAACTCGATGCGAAGCGGCAGGTTGTGCGCGACCTCGGGCCGAAGAAACGCCTCGCGAAGGTGTCGGGACAGGCTGACGGTCGTCCGCTCACTCACCCCCAGGACCTCCGCGATCTCCCGCTGTGTCAGACCCTGTGCCCTGAGCTCCTGGAAATAGGCTGCGTCCAACCAACTCCGGAGCTCCTTGAGCGACATGCCAAACACCCGCGCCAGACGAACGCCCGGCAGCAACATCGAGTACACGACTCGCTGCCTCAACTCCTGCTTCGTAAACTTCTCCTGCGTCATTGACTGGTCCCTGCGTAACTACCCGCAGCGCCAATCTGGCAACGCCACACCAACAAGTCAACGTTTCACGCAATTTTTTTCCTGAAACATCGCGCAACTTCCAGCCCCCCGTATCCAGGCCGGCGGCGAGGTCGCGCCGGGGATGGGGCCGCAGCCCCGACGACGGCGGGTTCGAAATTGCCGGACACGACTGCTTGGCCTGGGACTGACAACCCACTATGCTTCGCCGCCGACGGACCGCATTTCGGGAGCTACGATGTCCAGATTCATCCTTGTCTTCGCCCTTTCCCTTGGGCTGTCGCTCGCCGCGTGCAGCGACGACACCAAGAGCGGAACCAACGCGCCCACGAACAACGGGGAGCCGGACGCCGGCCAGGAGGTGGGTGCGGACACGGACGAGCCCGACACCGACGATCCCGATGCCACAGAAGACGAAGACATGGGCGAGGAGTCCATGTGTCCGGACGGGCAGATTGAGTGCCTCGACGACTTTGGACAGCCCGATCAATCCATCTGCGGCGCCACGGCGCGCTGCACGATGGGCTGCTGCGTGGAACAGTTCCGCTGCACCTCGGACGAGCAATGTGCTGAGCGCGCGGGCACCGACAACAACTGTCCCAACGCCGGACTGGACTGCCTGTGCAACGTGGAATCGGGTTCCTGTTTCACCCGCATCTGCTCCAACCACGCCGAGTGTGACGAGGGCGAGATCTGCGCCTCGGGCTCGTGCATCGATCCGCCTGAGGAAGCCGGACTCCAGGCACGGATTCTGGCCGCGCCCCGTCTGCTCGCCATCGGCGAAGTGAACGAGGTGGTCGCCATCGCCTTCGATCCCGACGCTCCGGAGGTTGTGGTCCCGAATATCGCGCTGACCTACACGACCTCCGCCGACGGAGTCGCAAGCGTGGACGGCCCGTCGGTGACAGGTGCAGGCGCGGGAACCGCGACCCTCACCGTCACGGTCACCGCAAACGGATCCGACCCGGGCGACAGCGCCGAGGTACGGGTCCTGGGAGCCGCCGCTGAAGGCGTGCGCATCACCGTCGTGGACGAGGCCACCCTGCAGCCGATCTCCGGCGCCACTGTGGTCCCTGCCACGGGCGACGCCGTGACGACCGCGGACGACGGCACCGCGCACCTGCCTGAGTCCGGGGATTTCACCGTGCTGGCCGAGGACCACGCCTATGTGACGGTGGTCGGCGCGAGCGGCGCCGATCTCCTCGTACCGCTGCCGCTGACCGTGCAGACCGACCTGGACCTGAACGAAGACACGCGCGAGATCATCTACGACGGCCTGGACAACGTGGACATCATCCAGGGTCGCCCGGACTTCACGGACGTGACGAACCTCGGCGAGCTCGAGATCGCGCTCAACGGATTCGCCCTCGGCAGTGACCTGCTCGACCTGAACTTCGACCTCATCATCGGACCGAGCGTCAAGCAGTTCCTGCCGGCCAACACCCCGCTGCCCATCCCGACCGAAGACCCGATCGACATCCCCGGCGGCGTGACGCTCTACATCAACCGCCAGCCGGTCGTGGCGCGCTACCTGCTCGTGGCGCCCCCCGGTGAGAAGACCCTCTGGAGCCTCGGCGGACGCATCAGCATCGGCCAGAATCCCAACCTCGTTCCCGACATCATCGCGAGCATCTCCGGCAACATCAACATCGGACAGGTCGTGGCCATCGTCCTGCCGTTCTTCAACGATTTCTACTCGGGCCTGCAGCCGGGCATCGAGCTCGGACAGGAGGCGCAGCTTCCCCCGCGCGAGGTGGACGTGCGACTGGCCGTCCCGACCGCTCGGCGTGTGGAGATCGTGGCGCCCGAGCTGCCCACCATCGGCGGCAACTGGATCGACGGCGTTCTCTTCCTCGGTGGCGCCCTCGTGCCGGGTCAAGGCTTCGTGCCGACTGGGGTGACGGCGGCGCTGGACAAGGCCAACCCCGACGACATGCCCGACGGGCAGCTCGACGGCGACGAGACGCGCCCCGGCAACGATCCGGTCCGCCTGTTCATGAGCCCGCTCCACGGCGGTCTGCAGACAGACCGCGCCCGCTACACCGTCGCCCTGGTCGCCCTGAGCTTTGACCAGCTCGACGGCGGCAAGGAGGCCACCAGCGTCATCCTCAGCGTCGGCGAGCCCGGCGCGACGATTCCGACCAGGGCGACCCTGCCGCGTGCGACCTTCCCCGCGTTCCGCGAGGGCAGCACCTGGGACCCCGAGACGCGCACCGTCACGCTGACCGACGCCGAGGGCGTCGACACCGTCCGTCTGGTGTTCGAGGGGCCCAGCGGTAAGAAATGGGTCGTCTGGGCCCACCCTGGCACCACGGAAGTCACCCTGCCGGACCCCAGCGGCCACGGTTTTGACGACTTTGAGAAGCGCAGGGTGCGCGTCGTGGGCCTGGACCTCGAAGGCGCGGAGTTCGACGACCTCCTGTCGATCGTCGGTCGCGACCTCATCGACGTGGTCGACGTCACCACCGGTTTTGCCATCCTCGAACTCTGACCGCTTTCGTTGCGCAGGGGATTGCGCCGGGGTATATCAACTAGTGGACCTGAAGTGTATGACGGCGCTACGGGAGCGCACACCGACGCGAGTGGATGGGTAAGGACAGCACGGTGATAACCGTAATCCGCAAGCCGACGGTGGACAGTGCCAACCGGGACGCTTGCCTCGTCGTCATCAACGGGCTGGACCTCGGCCGCAAGTACGAGCTGGATCAGGCTTCCATGCTGATCGGGCGCTCGTCGAAGACGGACATTCAGATCGACGAGGACTCGATCTCCCGGAACCACGCCATGTTGCTCAACGACGGCAACAACTACGTCGCGCGGGACCTTGGCAGCACCAACGGCACCTACGTCAACGACCACCAGGTCGCCGAGCACTACCTCCGGGACGGGGATCAGATTCGCGTCGGGCGCACCATCTTCAAATTCCTGATGGGCTCCAACATCGAGTCCGCCTACCACGAGGAGATCTACCGGCTGACCACGCAGGACAGCCTGACCCAGATCTACAACAAGCGGTACTTCCTCGAGAATCTCGAGCGGGAGATGAGCCGCGCGCTGCGTTACCAGCGCCGCATGGCGATGATCATCTTCGACATCGACTACTTCAAACGCGTCAACGACGAGTACGGTCACCTGACCGGAGACTTTGTACTCAAGCAGTTGGCCGGACGTGTCCTGGATCACATCCGTCGCAACGACATCTTCGCCCGGTACGGAGGGGAAGAGTTCGTCATTCTGCTGCCGGAGGTGGACAAGGAGGACGCCATCCTGCTCGCCAACAAGCTGCGGCGCATCGTGGAGCACGACCCGTTCAGTTTTGAGCAGGCGGTCATTCCCATCACGGTTTCCATGGGCGTTGCCGACATCAGCGAGTACGTCGCGACCATGACCGACGC